>JAGLTY010000001.1 GCA_023135025.1 Bacteroidales bacterium
TGTTCCGCACCCGATATCGGCAATCTCCAGGTTCTTCTGGCCCATCAGACCCGTAAGTTCAATGGCTTTTTCTGTTACTTGAGGACTGCCCGGTCCCTGCCTTTGGTTATGCTTATGCAGGTCAATCAGCAGATCAAATTCACTCATCGGTACCAGTTTTTGACTATTCAAGGTACACAAATAATCATACCTTTAGATGGCTGGAGGGTGGAAGGGGAGCCGTGGCTGCATTGCTCGCCACATTTGCATTTTTGCTATTCTCCCGGGCATGCTCATGTGTTTCTGTTGCTTTTGGCCTTTGCACTGGTTGGGTTGGTAGCCGGATTGCTGTTTCGCAGCTCAGCCCGATCCTGACCTACCTCTTTATATCTTTTGAGAAAACCATAAACAGCAGCCTTCCCAGAAGCAACTCTTTATGGTTGTGAATGGTGCTATATCCTTTTATTTTCCAGATAAGTACCATCAGGGGGGAAAAGAGTACCCGGAGCCAACGCGATGTGCTTTGTTTTCGGTCAATTCCGTATTCGGCCTCCATAAAACCGTGTTTGAGTGCCAGGTAGTTATACTGGTTAAGGCTCAGGGAGGCCACATGTTGCATTCCGTCATGCTGGTTCATATCAAGGGGCTTGAATCCATAAGGAAAGCCCTGGAAAAGGAAACGGAACCTCGATTTCATCGAGAGAATATTGGGTGTGGAAATATAGAGCTTCCCCCCGGTTTTTAGTATCCGGTTAATCTCACTGAAAAAGGTCTCATGGTCCAGAATATGCTCTGTAACTTCTACGGCAATAACCCGGTCAAATGTTTTGTCGGCATAGGGAAATGGTTTTGTTACATCCACTCCATCACATTTCACCGGACTGAATTTAAAAGCCCCGGGAGAGAAGTCACAGGCCTGCATGTGATGGCCCATGTTTTGCAGTTTTTGTGTAAGTGCCCCCTCTCCGGCTCCTACATCCAGGATCTTCAGCCCTTCGGGTTCAGATCTTTCATTGAAGAACTTTAAAAACCATGTATGGACCCCCGGCATGGTATTGGGCCGGATATCTTCACTATATTCTTCTCTTCTCGTTTTCATTGCGATTAGACATGTTCGTTATAGCTCCAATACAGTCCCTGATTGAGGAGCATCATGCTCCTCAAAAACCTGCCTGATCATCCTGGCCAGGGGTGCATTGTCCTCTATCTTTACTTTCCTGAAGATTACTGCGGAATGCATGGCTGCAAAACTAGCATTTCTGATTCAATTTCACTTACTTACAAATAGAAATCATCAGCTAAAATTTTGTATACCATGAGAAAAAGTTGTCTATTGCTTGCCTGCCTGATCTTTGCCTTTTTGCAAAGCTGCACCACTCCCGAAAAAACATATGTCGTTGTGGTTTTTGATGTGGAAGATTATATCACGCCTGTTGCCGATAGTGTGGATGAAATACCCAAATGGCTGGCCGAAACCATGACAGAGGTGGGGGTCACAGGAACGTTTTTTATGATCGGGGAGAAAGCACGTTCGCTTGAAGAACGCGGACGGCGGGACGTGATAGACGCCATGGCCGTTCATGATATTGGAAGTCATACCAATTTAGGTTCTATCCATCCAACAGTAACCGAGATCCTGGAGTACGCTGATTGGGACCAGGGCGTACAGGCGATGCTCGAAAACGAATCGGTCGGATTTGAAGAGCTTGAGCGGATTTTCAGGGTTCCGGTGAGCACCCTGGCCCGACACGGGGGTTCATATGGTCCGCAACTGGTCTATGCGCTGGGACAGATGGGGAAGGGGTATGTCTATTCACCGGTTCAACTGCCCGGCAAACATGCTGTCTGGTTCTGTAATACCCTGAACTTCCATGGCGATTATGGGGCATTCGATGATGTCTATTACAGGGATGAACTATTTAATCCTGTATTTGACAGCCTGAAGAAGAACTTCCTAACGGATATTGAGGGCATGGATATGATCTCTTTCTTTGCCTGTCACCCCACCAAGGTAAGAGCTGAACAGTTCTGGGATTTCAATTTCTATGAAGGAGCAAACCCGGGAAGAGATGAACTGAAACCTCCCGCGCTCCGTCCGGCAGAAAGCATGGTGACGGCCAGGAAGAATTTCAAGAGGTTGATGCAGTTCCTGAAAGACCAGGAGAGCATTGAGGTTACCACAATCAGTGACCTGATGGAAAGGTTTTCATATCAACCTGATTATATTAATAAGAGGGATCTTTTGAGAATTGCTAAGAAAATCAGGTCGACCGGTCAGGTTGTATATGATGATTATTATTCCCCCTCAGAGGTGTTTGCAGCACTGACGCAATCGCTTCAGGAGTACGGAGAGAGTGGGAAAATACCCGGAAAGCTTCAACGCCAAGCTCCCCTCGGACCCATGGCGATGCCAGCTGAAATACCAGGAGTATCATCGGTTTCCATGGAACAGGTATTTGAACTGGCAACGGTTTCCAGGGACATTATCCGCAACCAGGGCCACCTTCCTTCAAACCTTATCGTGGAAGAGGGGAGCATCGGGACAGGATCCCTCCTGCACCTGTTCAGCAGTACATATATAGATATCACCGAGAAAGAGCTGCGCAACACCTATGAGGTGATCCCGTTTGATTCCTATCCGAAGGAGAATGAGGAGACGATCATCTCAGAAGTGGAGGGCTATAAACACTGGATCGTACACAGGACGGATCTGGACATGTCGCACCTGGTTGAGATGACGCGGATGCAGCTCTGGACACTGAAGCCTGCACATGAGAACCGATAGTATCCGGGATTAGTTGAAAATAAAGAATGGCAGTATTAAGGGCCACACGGTACATCCAGGTAGAAAATGCAGCATTTTCCTGGAAAGATGGGAAAGACTTCCACAATTGTAAAATGATCTCCTGCTGAAGATCCTCCCTGTCGGACCTGTTTTTCGAATAGACAAAACAGATTTTGTGAATGATACTCTGGTGCCTGTGAATCAGTTCAAGGAAGTGCTGATGGGTCCGTTCATGTGTCATTGACAGAAAGTGCTTTCTTGGTAAGTCAATGATCCGGACAAAAAACTACAAAATATATTTTACCGATCTATTTTCGATCATCTCCTGAAGTTGATTGAGCAGGGCCTGTTCCTGTGGATCAATATGGCCATCTTCTGTAACGATGTTCAGGATGGAATCCATCTCGGCACGTGTAATTTTTTGATCATCAATGGCTTTTTCAATCATTTTTCTGAGCCGTCCGGCACTCTCACTATACTCCATAACTGTTTTCAGGTTTGATTTTACTATAAAAATAGCATGAAAAATGGATTTCGCAGATTTAAAAGACAATAAAAAAAGCCTGTCAAAACTGACAGGCTTTACAATGCTTTAGAGTCAAAATGTAATTTATACTAATTTGACATTTGTAGCGCTCAATCCTTTTGGACCTTCTTCTACATCATAGCTAACTTTATCGCCTTCAGTTATTTCATCGATTAATCCGCTTTGATGTACAAAAACGTCTTTACCTCCGTCTTCAGGGTTGATAAAACCAAAACCTTTTACATTGTTGAAGAATTTTACTGTTCCGTTACTCATAACTTTTAATTAAAATGATACATAACTAACACTAATAACAAGTGTAAAGGTAATTTGTTTTGCCGGATTAATGCTTAATTATTATTCTGGAGGACAAATAATTACCATCCATGCTGATTCTGATCATATATAACCCTGCTTCCAGGTTGCTCATTTCAAGCGAATGTCTCCCGGGATATTGTATAATTGAGTTTTTAATTTGCCTCCCTTGGGAATCATAAAGTTCAATGAAGACCTCTCCGATTTGCTCTCCCAGGATCTTCACATTCAGATAATCGTATACCGGATTGGGATAGATACTTATAGCTGAATGGTTAAAAATCTTTATCTGTTGCTCTGATCCAACCCCCCAGGTGTATACCACCCATTCCACTTCAGTCTTGTGGTACGTTTCATCTTCATATGGTCTAATCCAGCTTGAGGTATCTGTAACTGAAGCGATCACCTTGTTCCGTCCATCTTTTAGTTCAGTGAACCGCACAGTTATCGAATCGACATTTTCACCAATCATTTCGTCATTGAGATACCATACTCTTACCAGAGAAGTTGGTTCCGGATGGGTAAGTTCAACCTTAAACAGTACAGAATCAGATGACATATGGAAAGTGGTGATGCCTGGCTCATACCCTTTAAATGGTGATGCCAGTGCATAGATACTTTCAATAAGCCCCTCCCTGCAAACCGCACAAAAAGGTTCTCCCAGGTACCTCATAATACAGTTTTGATGCGGCCTGTACCATGAGGTGGATTCAGCATGCGAATATAATCCGATGTTGTTATCACCATACCAGTTTCTCCATCTCAGCTTTTCCAGATCGGTCTCCTGTGTCATGTTAATAGCTTCTCTGGCATACTGGATACCAGCCCAGTATTCGTCGGCCAGGTTTGCAAAAGAGTGTCCAAGTTCATGCAATAGAATCTCTTTTGAGTCCTCATGTAATGATGCTGTGGCCACCCATCCCCCTGAGCCACCATACTTTGTTGAATTGACCAGCATAAATACCTGGTCATATTCCGGAAAGTTGTTAGCCAGTACATTTGTTATGCGGGTGTTGTTTGTGGGGACCAGCAACCGCTCAATTCCCGCATAGTTAAATGTACTACCAAAATAGTTATCTATCAGGGTGTCAGGATGCATGGCTGCGCCCTGTTCATTGGAAGGTACACTGATGGAAAAAGCGTTAAAGAAACTTTTGAATCTTGAGAAAGGATCTACAGTAAAGAGAAGATTAATATACGATTCAGCACTATCTCTGAAAACTGGCAATTCACTTACCAGGAAACCGTCTCCCAGTATTACCAGGTTGATTGGGTAGTCCACATCACCCTGATATTGAATGGTATCTACCAGGTAGGTCTGGCTGAAGATCCTGTTCTGAGATGCAACCAGGCAAAGGAATGCGATTAATAAATATTTACTCAGGTGTTTCATTGGATTGGAGTTTTTAGAAGGAGAACACCTTCGGTATCATCACCAATAATTCGATTAAGCAGTATGGAACTTGCGCCGGAATCTACCTGCAGCCTTATACTGAACTGCGCACTGTCCAGGTGGATCATTTTGCGTTCTAACTGACCGGCATTATTCACATATTCAACAGATCTGTCCAGGGGATTGGGAATATAGCGGTGGGTCATGGTTTGTTGATTCCTGTCCAGTACCAGGAGTTCAAGGTCATCTTTCTCTGGATGGCCGGTATTATTCAGGACATCTTTAAAGGTTCCGTTTCTAATGATCATATTGATCAGATGTGCATTATAAATCGTTTTCGTACTATCTCTTGTAACCTGGTAATCCAGAAATAGGATCCTTGAAGTTTCTTCTGCCCTGAATTCGTAAGTAACTGGGCCAGAGGCACTCCTAGATACTTGACATGATATCAGGATGGACCCCATAATCAATAGCAGGAGAGCTGAAAATCCGGTTCTGGTTTGATTCATATGATTATACCTTAAAGGAGATAAGCATATAGCCAATGTAAAAGTCCTCCACACTTCTATTGGCTAAGTGCGAATTTTTTGTAGTATGGTTATTTGTCCAGGTTCAAGATCAATATAATATAGAAGCACAACAATTGCAGAGAAGATCTGTAAGTTAATGATAAATTGCACTTTAGTCAATAATTTCACTTCTTTTCCTAACCGATATCCCCACCCCTTGTCACACTAATCCATGTAACCAAATCTAAAAGTGATGAAATACGGAGTTAACAGAGTAACCCTCGTTGGAAACGTGGGCGAGGTGCCCAGGGTATCGGAACGGGAAGGGGAGGCTTTTGTAGCCAATTTTCCGCTGGCCACCAACGAGGTGTGGCGCGACAAGGAGGGTGAAGAGGTTCGCAGAACCGAGTGGCACCGGATCGTGGTGTGGAACAAAGCTGCAGATATTGTGAAGCAGCATGTGAAAAAAGGGGATGCCCTCTATGTGGAGGGGAAAATCTCCACCAATTCGTGGGACGATAAGGAGGGGAACAAGCACTACAGTACAGAAATTGTATGTGACAATTTCCTCTTCCTTTCGCCAAAGAATGCCAAAGAGCCAGTGGAGGCTTAGCACTCAGTGCCAGTATCGAGTTCAGTCCCGGTACGCTTCAATGGGTGCGCAGGAGCAGACCAGGTTGCGGTCGCCATAGCCATCATTGATACGGCTTACCGAGGGCCAGAACTTGTTCTCCCTGACCCAGGGGAGCGGGAAGGCAGCCCTCTCCCTGGAGTAGCTTTGCTCCCAGTTTTCGGTGAGTAGCATTTCAGCTGTGTGGGGTGAGTTCCTAAGCACGCTCTCTTCTGCTTTCAGTTTCCCGTTGGCGATCTCCATAATGTCCTTGTGGATATCGATCATGGCCTGGATAAAACGGTCCAGTTCAGCTTTGGATTCACTCTCTGTTGGCTCCATCATCAGAGTGCCATGCACCGGGAACGAAAGGGTGGGAGCGTGGAAGCCATAGTCCATCAGCCGTTTTGCTATATCGGCCTCAGTGATATCGGCCATGGTCTTAAATTTCCTGCAATCCAGGATCATCTCATGAGCCACAAATCCTTCTGTGCCGGTATATAGAATGTCATAGTAATCTTTCAGAGCGGTTGCCACATAGTTGGCGTTGAGGATGGCTATGCGCGTTGATTCTGTGAGTCCCTCTGCACCGAGCATCCTGATATATGCGTGGGAGATGGCAAGGATTCCAGCACTTCCGTAAGGTGAAGCTGCCACGCTGCTAATACCTTTCATACCACCAGTCTCCACCAGTGGATGAGCGGGCAGGTATTCCACCAGGTGGTTGGCCACACCAATGGGGCCAACTCCGGGACCACCCCCGCCATGTGGAATGGCAAAGGTTTTGTGAAGGTTCAGGTGGCAAACATCGGCACCTATAATAGCAGGATTGGTCAATCCCACCTGGGCATTCATATTGGCTCCGTCCATATAGACCTGACCACCGAAATTGTGCACAATTTCGATAGTTTCCCGGATGTTGTCTTCGAATACTCCGTGGGTGGAAGGGTAGGTTATCATACTAGATGAGAGCACCTCCTTATGGCCTTCAGCCAGCTCTTTTAAGTGTGCCGTATCGATGTTGCCATGTTCATCGCACCTGACCACTTTTACCTCCAAACCAGCCATTACCCCGCTGGCCGGATTGGTTCCATGTGCCGATGCAGGGATCAGGACTACATTTCGCCCTGTATCTCCCCTGTCTTTATGGTAAGCCTGGATCACCATCAGTCCGGTATACTCCCCGGCAGCCCCTGAGTTGGGCTGGAACGAGATGGTTTCAAAACCGGTGATCTCTTTCAGTGCCTGTTCCAGTTCATTGATCAGCTGATGAAATCCTTCGGTCTGGTTAATGGGGACAAAGGGATGCAGAGATGCAAATTCAGGCCAGCTTACCGGCATCAGTTGGGAAGCGGCATTAAGTTTCATAGTGCACGATCCAAGGGATATCATGGACTGGGTCAGGGAGATATCCTTTCGCTCCAGCATCCTGATATAACGCATCATCTCTGTTTCGGAACGATACCTGTGGAAGGTTTCCTGTGGAAGGATCGGTGATTTCCTGGCGAAAACCTGTTTGAAGCTGATGGCAGGTTCAAGGTTTTCCTGGAGATGGAACCCTTTTCTTACGGCCATAGAAAAGATCTCAAGGATCTCGTTAAGCCGCTTCTCATGTGTGGTTTCGTCGGTGGAGAATTGAACAGTAGCGTCATCGGGGTAGTAGAAGTTGATCTCCTTCTCTTCGGCAAGTTTCCGGATCTCATCGGCAGTCAGCTCACCAGGAAGCACCACCCTGAGAGTATCAAAAAAATCCTGGTGGACCAGGGTGTAACCCATGGCTTTCAGTTGTGACGCCAGGTAGGACGCGCCTGTATGGATATTGGAGGCGATCCGTTTCAATCCTTCCGGACCATGGTAAGCCACATACATTCCGGCCATGCTGGCCAGGAGTGCCTGAGCGGTACAGATATTAGAAGTGGCACGTTCCCGCTTGATATGTTGTTCCCGGGTCTGGAGTGCCATGCGGAGGGCCGGTTTCTCATTCACATCGATGGAGATTCCGATGATACGGCCCGGAATATCTCTTTTGAAACTCTCTTTGGTTGCAAAATAGGCTGCGTGGGGTCCGCCGTAGAACATGGGTATCCCGAAACGCTGTGTGGAACCCACCACAACATCGGCATCCCATTCACCCGGAGGTGTAAGCAGTACCAGGCTCATAATATCTGCCGCTACCGCAACAGCAATCTCCTTTTCATGCGCCGATTGTGTAAACCCGGCATAGTCCCTGATCTCCCCATCGCCAGCGGGGTACTGGACCAGGGCTCCAAAAAAGGAACCCTCCAGCCCGGTATCCAGGTAGGATCCGAATTCAAGTTTAATACCCAGTGGTTCGGCCCTGGTTATTAAAACAGCCTTTGTTTGGGGGAATATATTCTTATCCACGAAAAACCTGTTCCTGCCCTCCTTGACAGCAGCCCTGGAGCGTGCATTGAAAAACATGATCATGGCTTCGGATGCCGCAGTGGCTTCATCCAGCAGTGATGCGTTGGCCATCTCCATTCCGGTCAGTTCCATGACCATGGTCTGGAAGTTCAGCAGCGCTTCAAGCCTGCCCTGGGAAATTTCAGCCTGGTATGGTGTGTATGAGGTATACCAGTTGGGATTTTCCAGGATATTACGCTGGATCACCGGGGGGAGTATGGTATTGTAATATCCAATTCCCATATAGGTTTTGAACATCTTGTTCTTACAGGCCACCTCCTTTATCCTTTCCAGGTAGGTCTGTTCATCAACTGCCCCTGGCAGGTTCATGGAGTGGTCCTTTAATATGGAAGCAGGGATGGTTTTGGCGACCAGTTCCTCTAAGGTTCCAACTCCAATGGTGTTCAACATTTTTTCAATCTCAGGCTGCCGGGGGCCCAGGTGACGCTGACTAAACTGATCAGATTTCATAAAATGAGAATAAGTTATTACCAGTAAGACTTGGTTACTGACGCGCAAATATAAAGAAACCTTTGTTTAAAAATGTTGAAGGAAATCATGTTGTTAAGCCAATGCAAGGAACGGGTTATTTGAAGCTTCATCTCCAATGGTTGTGGGATCCCCGTGGCCTGGATAAACAGTTGTTTCCGGGGGAAGGGTCAATAACCTGTTCCGTATGGAACTGATCAGGGTATCGTAGTCGCCTCCAGGCAGATCGGTGCGACCGATGCTCCCCTGGAAAAGGGCATCTCCCGTGATCACAAATCCCCCTTCGGGGTAGTAGAAGGAGAGGCTGCCAGGTGAGTGACCCGGAACCAGGATGGCTTTGAGGAAGTCATCACCGATTTCAATGGATGCATTATCACCGATCGGTTTATCAATTCCTGAAAGTGGTTCAACCTGAAGTCCGTAGATATCTCCCATCAGGGGAACGTTGTTCAGCAAATTGGACTCATCCGGGTGTGCACGCAGTGGACATTTATAGGTGGTCTGCATATGTTGAACACCAAGAACATGATCTACATGGCAATGGGTGTTCAGCTGTCCAATAATATTTAATCCGTTGGAGGTGATGTAGCGGTCAAAGGTGTTGATCTCGTCTGGAGAATAGAAAGCAGGATCGATGACCAGGCAATCTCCCTTCTCGTTCCTGACCAGGTAGGTGTTGACCTGGAAAGCGTTGAATACAAGTGACTCTATGGTTAGCATATTACTGGTTTTTACCCCTTAACAGGGGGACAAAAGAGAAATGGCCATGCTCGCTACGCTGAAAGTGATCTTCAGTTTCTCTCACCATACGGATCATTTTCTGACCGAACTTGTCTCCTTCAGGAACTACAAGTATACCCCCCACGGCCAGCTGGTTAAGAAGGAGCTGTGGGATTTCCGGGGCTGCAGCAGTGATCAGGATTCTATCGAAAGGCTGGTAAGCGGATAATCCTTCGTAGCCATCGCCGTAAAAATAGATGGGTTTATAGTTCAATGGTCCCAATGTTTTCTGGGCATCAAGGAAGAGCTGTCGCTGCCTCTCTATGGTGTAGACCCGTGCACCAAGTTCCAGCAGAACAGCTGTCTGATATCCGGAACCGGTTCCAACCTCCAGGACCTTCAGGTGTTTTTTCACCTCCAGCAGATCGGTTTGAAATGCAACTGTATAGGGTTGGGAGATGGTTTGTCCCGCCGCGATGGGAAAGGCTTTATCAGTGTAAGAAAAGTTGACAAAACTGCTATCCATAAAGAGATGCCGCGGAACCCGCCCCATGGCTTCCAGTACATCTTCATTTATGATCCCTTTGGATCTAATGGAGTCTATTAGCTTCTTTCTTAACCCTTTATGTCTAAAACTATCTGCCTGTTCCATCTGGATGGACAAATATAATGGATATTCTTAAACATATATGGAGTTTTTTTTGACACTTGATGCAATTATCACTCATGAGTTACAGTTATAGAATCAGAGGTCGACCATCTGAATGAAGAACCAGAGAAAACAGAGAATTCTGTATATTTTATTTGACTTCCTTGCTGCCATGTCGGCCTGGGCTCTCTTTTTTCTTTATCGAAAGATTCAGATAGAGCCCCAGGTATTTGGAACGGAGGTCCCCATCACCCTGGGTCCCAGATTCTGGACAGGAATCCTCAGCCTTCCTTTTGCATGGATTCTGTTATACTACTTCACGGGTTTTTATAACAATATGTTTCGCCGTTCCCGGCTGGATGATTTCATCCGCACCCTGCTCAGTTCACTGCTGGGTGTTGTTATCGTTTTCTTTCTGTTGATACTGGATGATACAATTTTGGATTATACCTATTACTACAGCCTTTTTACCACACTTTTCCTGTTGCATTTCACTCTAACATTGATTCCAAGGATGATTCTTACCAGCAGGATGGTTGCGAAGGTTCATAAGCGGGAAATCGGTTTTAAAACTGTAATGATTGGAAGCAATGAGAATGCTGTGGATGTGTATCTGGATATAATAAATCAAAAGAGGTCCAATGGATACGATATTCTCGGTTTTATCAATGTGCAAAAGAAGGAGCATTACCAGTTGCAGGATCATCTCACTCACCTGGGAGGGCATGAAAATATGAAGTCCATTTTAATGGATTGGGAGGTGGAAGAGGTAATCATTGCCCTGGATCCCCTGGAACAAGATAAAATTGGGGATATTGTTAACAGGCTCTCATTGCTTGATATCAAGATAAGTGCCATCCCAAGTATGACCGATATCCTGACAGGGAAGGTGAAAAGCACCACTATTTTTGGTACCCCTCTGCTTGAGGTGAATCAGGATGTGATGCCTGCCTGGCAACAAAATGTGAAACAGTTGATGGATATTGTGATCTCGGTACTGGCCTTGATTCTTCTGATACCTATGAGCTTGTTCATGATCATAGGAGTGAAGCTCTCTTCGTCAGGTCCCATCTTGTATAAGCAGGGCAGGATAGGCAGGTTTGGCCGGGAGTTTATGATCTTCAAGTTTCGCTCCATGTATCATAACGCAGAAGAGAATGGTCCGGAGCTCTCCTCAAAGCACGATCCAAGAGTGACTCGTTTTGGACAAATGATGCGGAAACACAGGTTTGACGAAATTCCCAATTTCATCAATGTATTGAGAGGCGATATGGCACTGGTGGGACCGCGGCCCGAAAGAGAATATTTTATCGATAAAATTACAAAAATAGCACCCCATTATATTCACCTGCACAAGGTGAAACCAGGAATTACCTCATGGGGCCAGGTGAAGTATGGCTATGCCGAAAGTGTGGAGGAGATGATTAAGAGGCTCAGGTTTGATATTCTCTATATTGAAAATATGTCCCTATTTGTTGATGTAAAGATTCTGTTCTACACAGTGATTACCATTATGAAAGGAAGGGGAGTATAGGTACCGTTTGATACCCATACTCCCCTTTATCTTTTGAACCTATATATTCCCCAAAGTCTGAGATCTAATTGAGGCCCCTGCCATTCAGCAGTGGTTCTATGGTGGGCTCAGCGCCCCGAAAATTAACATACATTTCCATCTCCTCCAGTGAACCTCCCTTTTCAAGTATGTTCACCCGGAACGAAGTGGCCGTGGCCTGGTCGAACAGGCTGGTCTCCACGAAAGCATTAAATGCATCTTTGTCCAGCACCTCAGACCACATATAGCTGTAATAGCCGGCAGAATATCCCCCGGAAAAAATGTGCTGAAAATAGTTGGATTTATACCGCGGGATGATCTCATCTATCAGTCCAATCCGTTTCATGGAGGCCTCCTCAAAATCATTGGCATTCAGTCCCGAAGCCTCTTTCAGGGTGTGATAATCCATATCAAGGATCGATGCGGCCGTATATTCAACAGTTACAAATCCCTGATTGAACTTACTGGCAGCCTGCAGTTTATCGATAAGTTGATCCGGGATCACCTCACCGGTCTGGTAATGTTTCGCGTAGGTTTTAAGCACATCGGGATGGGCCGCCCAGTTCTCCATGATCTGGGAAGGAAGCTCTACAAAATCTGTGGCAACAGATGTGCCGGAGACGGTCAGGTATTCACATTTGGTGAGCATGGAGTGGAGCGCATGTCCGAATTCATGAAAGAAAGTGAGTGTTTCATCAAAGCTAAGCAGGGCTGGCTTATCGCCTGTAGGCCTGGTAAAGTTCATTACAATCAGGTGTACAGGAGTAACCTGCTTGCCCTCTTTAACATGAGCCTTTCGAATGCTGGTGCTCCAGGCACCACCTCTTTTCCCTGCTCTCGGGTGGAAGTCCATGTAGAGAATGCCCAGGTGCGATCCATCCCGCTCTTTCACTTCATAAGCCATCACCTCCTCATGGTAAACGGGAAGATCGCTTCTCGGCTCAAAAGTGAGTCCATAAAGGTTGTTCACCACATTGAAAAGTCCCTCTTTGACAGTCTCCAGACTGAAGTAGCTTCTGACCACCTCTTCATCCAGTTCATATTTCTCTTGTCGGATCTTCTCGGCATAGTACCACCAGTCCCACGAAGCCAGCTGAAAATCTCTGCCTTCCCGGTCGATCATCTCCTGCATCATGATTGCTTCTTCTCTGGCTTTGTCCAGAGCAGGTTCCCAGATCTGCATCATCAGGTCATAAACATTCTCCGCTTTTTTGGACATTCGCTCTTCCAGAACAAATGCTGCATGGGTTTCATAACCCAGCAGGTTGGCACGTTCGATCCGAAGTTCCAGAATCTCTGTAATTATCTGGTTGTTGTCATATTCGTTACCGTTATTGCTACGCATAAACATAGCTCTGTAGATCTTTTCCCTCAGTTCCCTGTTTTCAGCATACTGGAGGAAGGGGATCCAGCTTGGCTTCTGGAGGGTAAATACCCATTTGCCATCCTGATCCGCTGCCTTAGCCGCATCTGCAGCTGCGGAGCGAACCGATTCGGGCAGTCCTGCCAGATCGGCTTCGCTATCAATAATCAGTTGATAATTGTTGGTCTCCTTCAGCAGATTATCGCCAAACTGCATGGTCAGCATGGAAAGCTTCTTATCTATCTCTTTGATCCTCTCTTTCGCCTCTCCCTCCAGGTTGGCGCCTCCCCTTACAAAACCGCGGTAGGTCTTTTTAAGGACCATGGCCTGTTCATCCGAGAGATCCAGTGATTCCCTCTCTGCATAGATGGCTTGGACCTTTTCAAACAGTTCCGGATTCAGTTTGATGCTGCTATTGTGAACGGTTAGAACCGGCATGATTACCCTGGCAATGGAGTCGAGTTCATCATTGGTCTCGGCCGAGCGTAGCCTGAAAAAAACGCCGTTTACCCTGCTCAGCGACTCTCCGCTTTTATCCAGTGCTTCAATGGTATTTTCAAATGTAGCTACATCGCTGTTGCTTACGATGGCATCAATTTCTGCCTGCTGCAACTTCATTCCCTCCTCAAAGGCAGGTATAAAGTGTTCATTCTCAATTTTATCAAAGGGAGGTACTCCGAATGGAGTTGTGTATTCAGTCAGAAATGGATTCATGCTTTCTGTTTTTTTTGTGTTGCACCCGGACAGGATGAGGGTTCCAACTACCAAAGCTACAATCAGTTTTTTCACAATGTCTGTTTTTAAGATGAATATATGAAGGGTGCAAGATAGGGCTAATCAGGGGTATAAAAAAGAAGGGCTGCCATGTCGAGTAGCAGCCCTTCGGCAGAAACCTAAAGATTTTGATAATGGTAAAATTGCCTACAGCCGGTCAGGCACGATATTAAATCTTGTCTGTTTCAACAATCCTTCCTAGGATATCGGCATAGGGCATCATCAGGTACTCTTTACCGTCGAATTCCAGTTCTGTTCCTGAAAAATTCTTATAAAAAACCACATCGCCTACTGATACCTCAGGGTCTTCGATCCCGCTGATAGACAGTACTTTTGCAAATTGAGGTTTCTCTTTAACGGTGTCAGGAATGATGATTCCCGAAGCTGTTTTCTCTTCTTTGGCTTCAATCTCAAGAAGCACATGTTGATTGATTGGCTGTAACTCTTTCATTTTACTTTAATTTAGGTTTACTATAAGCGTCGAACTTATTTTATATCAAGCAGTTGATTGATCCGGGCCTTGTCAAAACCCACAATCATCTGTCCGTTTATCTCTGTCTGGGGGACACCTTGCTGCCCGCTTTTTCTGACCATTGCTTCGGCAGCTGAGTTATCTGCTGCCACATTGATCTCCCTGTACCTGACCTGCTGCTGCTTCAGGTATGTTTTCAGTGTTGTGCACCAGCTGCAGGAAGGTGTGGTATATACGATAACCTGCCTGCTCTTTCCGGGTTCACCTCCTCTATGTCCGCCTATTTCACGTCCCGATAAGATGGATCCATAGGCCGATTCGGTCTGGCACCCTTTGATAAGGTTAACCATTTTGCCATTCTCAAAAACAACCAGGCTGGGAGCAGTGGTTACCTTCAGTCGTTCGTGGATATCGCGGACGCTGTTCACATCAGCTGTAAAAAGGTTGAGTGACTCCTCGCTATTCATATTCTTTAGCCTCTCCAGTGCACAATCGCTCTCACCGGCACCACTTTTATATAGCAGCAGAAAGGCCCTCTCTTTTGTGGAGATTCCTGATTCCAGATCTTCGTATGAATGTAAAGGTGTTGTTTCCATCAAATTCTCGTACTATTTATGAAAGCACAAAGAAACTGTGGCGGGGTGAAGTTTTCAGTAACTTTTGTCACATAACGGGGAATAATCGATTCGTCCGCGGGAGAGGCTGATAAGCCCGTTTTTCTCCATCTGTTTCAACAGCCTGGAGATCACTTCCCTGGAGCTGTTCATAGCCAGGGCCACTTGCTGATGCGATCCTTCAAATATTTTTGAGTCTGAAGAGCGGTACCGATCGGTAAAGAACTTCTCCAGCCGTTCGTCCATCTTCAGAAAGGCGATGCTGTCCAGGGCATTGAGCAGCTCATCGAATCGTATCTGCATGGAGTGCATCACATACTCTTTCCAGGTCTGGAACATGGTCATCCAGCTGTCGAGTAGTTCTACCGGTACAAGTATGACAGTGGTCTCTTCTTCAGTAATAGCCTTCACCCTGCTGCGGGTCCGTTCCATGCAACAGATCAGGGATATGGCACAGACCTCACCAGGTCTCAGGTAGTAGAGCAGCAGTTCATGGCCCTTTTCATCGGTCCGGCACACCTTGATCAGGCCGGAGAGCACAATGGAAAAGGACCTGATAAATTGATCCTCCCGGATCAGCTCCTCCTGGGCTTCAAATTCTCTGAATGTGCCGGCTTCGCTGATGGCTGACCTGAGTCCCGATTCAAAGAACGGAAAGCGTCTCTTTACAATCTCCTCTAACATTATACATTTTTTTTTGCGAAGGTAGGAAGAATGTACAAATTTGCGGTGCCCGCCTTATGCAATCCTTACTTATAAGGTCTCCTTTTCCTGATAGCACCCGGACCTTTATCTGAAGGAGCAGATTGCTTTCTCTGTATTGCTTTTCCGTAAATCATCACAAGAATCCCTGCAAAAAAAGGGGAGTAGAGAACCAGTGCCGGAAGGTTCTCAAAAATGATTCCTGCATTATATGCAATGGAGAGGATCAAACCGGTCACTGCCAGGATCAACCCGGACCGGTACCATTGTTGTGCACGCTCCCGGGCTCCCTGCTGTGTTATTTTACTGAGGACCTTCTCATCCACCTGCCGGATCAGAGTGCTGATCTCTTCGGCTGACATTCCGGATTCCGATAACTCTTCACGGATCGTAGAATAGCTTTTCCCGGCCATTTTTTCCCGGGCCAGTCCTTCAATTCTATTTTCAGGTATTGCACTCATAGAGTGTTACTCTTCTGTCACACCTTTCAGATATTTGTCCAGAAACTCCAGTATCTGGCCATATCCTTTGATCTGGTTCTCTTTTTTTATGAAACCGTGTCCTTCATCGTCGAAGATCACATATTCCACCGGAACTCCGTTCTCTTTTACACCGGCTACAATCTCATCCGATTCCACCTGCAACACTCTTGGATCATTGGCCCCCTGCAGAACCATCAGAGGCTTGGTCACATTCTTTGCGTGGAACAGGGGACTGATTTTATAGAGCCGCACCGAATCTTCAGTGAATGGATCTCCCAGTTCATCATAGAGTGCCTTTTTAAAAGCTTCCCAGTAGGGAGGAACCGATTTCAGGGTTCTGAGCCAGTTGGTTACGCCAAACAGATTGACTCCAACAGCAAACTCCTCCGGCTGAAAAGTGAGTGCAGCCATGGTCATGTAACCTCCATAGGAACCTCCCATGATCCCAATCTTCTCCATGTCTATGTATCCCAGTCCGGCCAGGAACTCTTTGGCCTTTACACAATCCATCAGGTCATCCTCCCCATGGCGCTGGTTGTCCAGATCATAAAATGTTTTTCCATATCCTGAACTACCCCTGTTGTTCACTGCAAGGATGGCGTACCCGTGGTTCACAAAATACTGGATAAGACTGCTGAAACCCAGCCGGCTTTGTCCGCCGGGACCTCCGTGGATCCAGAGCAACGCAGGGACCTGGTTTTTTTCGGTAGCTTCATGTGGCTTATAAAGGATGGCCGGGATCTCCAGTCCGTCGTAGGAGGGATACCTGATCACCTCACCCGCCACAAGATCCGCTTCATTGATCTCTTTATTCAGGGAGTGGGTCAGGCGTGTAAACCCCTCCCCGCCGAATTCATGCATATAGAGATCGCCCGGTGAAGTGGGGCTCCCTGCGGCCAGGCGAATCAGTTTCTCGGAGCGGGAGATGGAGACACCAGAAATATCCCTGTTGCCAAAGTCGGGTATTGTTGCCTCTTCTCCTGTGGCAGTATCAAAAATTTTAACCACTGTTTTTGCATCTTCGTTGATACCTATTACCTGGTATTTTTCATTGAAGGAGTAATAGGCATACCACACATCCCAGTCGGACTGGTAGACTACCTCTTTTTCTCCGGTTTCCAGGTGATAGGAGGCGACATAGGTAAACTCATTGTCCTCGTTGGTCAGGTAATAGAGGTACTGGTCGTCCAGTGAGAAGTCGGCCGGTGAGTAGGTGGCATTTCCTTCATGTTCTGAAATATGGCTTAACGTTCCTGTTTCGAGATCAAGCAGATACATTTCATTGTTAGAGGTAGTTAAATCCTGTGTGAGAACCATGTACCTGCCTGTATTGGACGGACTGGCAGGTGTCAGGTTCTCCTTATTCTCATAGATCATTTCCGAATCGAATGTTGCAATATCCATTCTGTACATATCGAAGAATCGTGGATCGCGTTTGTTTGAAGTAAAATGAAAATGGTTAAAATCACGGGTCCATCCTCTAAACTGTGAAACAGCACCTTCCCAGGGAGTCAGGTCGGTCACTGTTCCGTCCGGCTCCTGCATATAGATATGGCTGATCTCGTTGCCCCCCTGGTCGGCAGAGTACAGGAAACGGTCGTCTTCAGGGAAATAGGAGATAGCAAACATGGACTCATTATCGGAAAATGTAAGCTGTTGCTCTCCCGATCCATCTATATTCAGTGTAAAAACATTGTAGATCCCGGTCTGGTTGCTTGAAACAAGCAGCCTGGTTTCATCTGCAGAGAAACTTCCGCCGCCGATGGAGAGGTTGTCATAAAACTGTTCAATGGTATAGCGGTTCACCTCGATGGGTGTTTGGGTACAGGCCATCATCATGGCCAGGATAATAAAGATTGGAATTTTTTGCATGGATTGTAGTTTTTTGGTTGATTAAAGATAGTGCAGACTGGATAGAAAGTCAATCCAAATTTATTCCCCACCTTATTCACCTCATGTCTTATATAGTTGGATGAAGTATTAGGATAATTTTAAGATGCCAAAATGCCCCGGCACCCTATCTGCCGATATACTTTATGATGTTAATATGGTTTGGATATCCCACATGACCACCCATCTGACCATTACTAATATTGCTGTTCAAGACATCTTTGATATGAACTTGAATTGTCTTAACTTATTGCAATTAACCAATTTCCCGGCAATTATGAAACGTTCAATCCTGGTAATAATTCTTACGGCAATTATTCCACTGGTGGGTAATTATGCCTATTCACAAGAACTGGATCTTATCGTATTTACAAAGGGAGATTCCATTGCCTGCCGGATCGATAGCATAACCGGTACACATATCTATTATGAAATGAAATTCCAGGGTGTGTGGATCCAAACCCATAGCAGCAGGTCAGATGTACTGGAATACAAACAAGATGCTGTCAACAGGAAAGAATTTGTGTTTAAACCCGGCTCTACCATTATCGAATCAACAAGGTCAGCCCTGTCTGAATCTTTGTATACGGTGAGGAGAAACGCGGTCTATCTTGGAATGGGGACATTGATGTACTCGAGATTGATCCCGGGGGATCGGGTCGGTATGACCCTGGGGGGAGGAGTATTTAATTTCGATGGCTGGGGTGTTATAGGGGAATCAACTGTTCTAAAGGGGGGAATCAAACATTTTTTCGAGTCCGGGATCATGCTTTTTTGTTTTCTGGATCTGAGCTCTTCTGAACCGGAAGAAGAAGTGGACCGTTTCGGAGCAACATTCAGGATCGGTTACCGTTACCAGGGCCCGCGTGGATTGCTGATCAGGGCAGCACCAAATGTTATTTATTATGAAGGCGATTTCCTGTTATTTCCTGCACTTTCTTTGGGTTACGCATTTTAAGAACCTGCCCTCTTCCCGGAAACTTTCGCTTGGTCCCTCTGTTTGCCTCACTGGCCTTGATGACCATCAAGATATGAGATTACTCCATAATCTCCTGGCTGCTGTGAACCAGTTTCCGGATCGATTCCATAAGTGATGATTCCGGTTCAATGGTGTTGTGAACTCCCCAGAACTGAGGATCAAACTGGAACGGTTCATCGGCCAGGACAATATTGCGACTTACGCGATCGGCAGGATTAATTCGCAGCCGTTGATCCGGAATAAGGTCCGTAATGGCCATCTCAATGGAGATTTTATACCTGGAGCTGAACCATTTTCTTCTTTTCCTGACCTTCATTTCCACTTCGGCCCGAACCTGACTCACGTAATACCTGTTTTTAACCGATCTGTAGTCCACATGATATTTCGCCATCACCGGGTGTATATGAATCTTGGGAGAGCGGCTTACCAGGAAGAGTCCGGGCTCCTTATGGAGCAGATCCGGATTGAATTCAAAATCGACTGCCAGCACAGCCAGGCTCTCCTGGTCGAGATATAGTTGTCCTTTAAACAACAGGTCGGGGATCTCATCTTTTTGCTGAAAACTGATAACATAGACCAGCCGGTCACCATAGGTCATCATATCGGTGAACTCGAGGTTGTACCTGGTTTGAAAATCATCTATAAGAAAATCGGGCCGGTTTTTAATCACATCAAGGCTCAGAGAGGTGGAGATTCCTGATCGCAGTTTGAGCAGGACCGTATCCTCCGTGGTTACATCTGAAATTTTTCTTCTCTTTACGATACTGACATGGTCACTGGATGTTAATGAAGCATAAGGTCCTTTTGCCACATCCAGTACCGCTTCTGAGTAAACCATGCAGTGGTCATTGCGCTTCACAGATTCACGGTAGAATGCTGTCATGGTGGAGTGGTTATCCAGGTAGTTTATGGGAATCCTGTTGATGGCTTCGTGAAGCAGCTTGGCCGGATCGCTGTACCTGATGATCACCTCCTGCAGTGGAATCAACTCCTTTTCCAGCTGAATTTCCAGCTCCTCCTCTACGGGATAACTCACGGGGAATACCTGACTTTTGTATCCCATAAAGGATATGACCATCATGGGATCGGGAAGGTCAAGGGGTAGTTTGAAGGAGAATTCTCCCTGCTGGTTGGTGATGGACCCCAGGCTGGTTTCTAAAAGCGCAATGGTAGCGTATGAAAGTGGTTTGCCTGATCGTCTATCCACCACCCGGCCCTTCAGCAGAGCCCGGTCGATGGTGCTGCTGATGGGAGTAGGGGCGATCCTGTTTTTCCTGTAGATAACGATGTTCTTATCGATGGCCCTGTAGTCCAATTGTGGATCCATGAGCAGAGAGTCGAGCGTTTCTCTCAGGAGCAGTTCGGAAACCCTGAACTGAACCTTCTGCTTGCCATTGATGATGGCTGCGTCATAGGTGAAGTGGTAGCCGGATTGTAAAGTAATCTCATCAAGAACCCGGTTTATGGTTTGGTTCCTGGACGAAACCGTCACCATCACAGGTGGAAGAGATTCCTGGCAACGGATCGGTATGGAGATGAGGAGGGATAGAATCAAAAGGAGAAGTGTCGGATGCAGACCTCCGGACAGATATCCTCTTGACTTATTTCCCATGTGTCTACTTATTTGGTCAAAAAATAGCTATTGTCTCTGTGACTGATACTCATTTCAAAGGCTGTACCGATGGTCTCCAGGATGGCATTGATGGATTGCCCGCTATAAGAGGTGGTGATTCTCATATCTGATATGTCAACATCTCCTGTATGTATATCCACATGATAAGACTCTTCCAATTCCTGAAGAACCTCTAGCAGCGCTGAATTTACAAATTTAAAATCTTTTGTTTTCCAGGAAATATAATTTGGATCTTCCTGTACCGAACTGGAGAGATTTCTGTTTTCAACAACTCCAAACTGTTCGGGTTCCAGGTAAATAAACTGGTCAGATTTTTCCAGCGACACCTTGACCAATCCGGTTTTCACATAGACCTCTACATTGGATGACCGGTCCCTCTGCTTCACATTGAATGAGGTTCCCAGTACCGAAACAACCATCTCTCCGGAACGTACAGTAAATGGGTTTTGGGGATCTGACATCACTTCGAAGAAAGCTTCTCCTGTGAGTTTAACAGCCCTCTGGTTTTTGAATGCTTTCGAATAGGCTATCTCCGCTCCTTTATTGAGATAGACCCGGCTGCCATCGGGCAGATCTACAGTGGCGACTCCCTCTTCGGCCAGGTGATGCCTGGTGTTTTCTTCCGCGTTATCCCGGATCACTCCAAAATAGAGTGCAGGTATACCAATGGCAAGAACCAGTACTATAGATGCGGCGATCCTGAGCAGAGGAGAGAGTGTATCCCGTCCCGGTTTAACTGCTTGATCCTCCAGTAGTCCTTCTGATTCCAGCTTCTGATGAAACCGGTTCCAGGCCTCTCCGGAATTCCAGTTTTCCCGGGAAGGATTTTGATCATAATATTTCCAGTGCTTTTCCATGTTTCTTAGTTCTGACATTTGTTCCAGGCTTTTCCCAGATTCACTCATAAAGGCTATCTCCTCATTCATGCTCATCTCTCCGGCCAGGTATCGGGCCATCTTCTTATCTCTACTCCTGCTCATATCTCTCCATGCTGTTTCTTAATGCTTTCAATGCTTTCCCCATATTAGCCTCCACCGTTTTTTCTGAAATGGATAGCTTTTGGGCAATCTCTCTGTATTTCAATCCCTCCTGGCGGTTCAATCTGAAAATTTCCCTGGTCCTTTCCGGAAGTCTGTCAAGTGTCTGAGAAATCAGATCTGATACCTCATCCAGCTGAAGGACCTGAGAGGGATCCGGAGCGTCAATTCTGGGTTCCGGCCGGGAGAGATCTTCCATGAAATGTTCCCTTCGCATTTTTCTCAGGTACATCATGGAATTGTTATATGCCGAACGATACAGGTAGCTTTGTAAACTATGCCTGATTCGCAGCGTCTCCCTGTTTTTCCAAATATTATAGAACACGTCCTGGACCACCTCTTCTGCCACCTCCTTCAGACCCAGCAGGCTTTCCGCATACCCGCACAATCCACTGTAATAGTGATGAAAAAGAGCTTCAAAGGATGCAATATCTCCTTTTCGGATTTTTCTGAGTTGCTGTTGTTCTTTCAGGACCATTTTGATGTGTAAAAAGCACTGCCTGTATGTGGTGACTTGTACAGGGATGGTAAAGTTACACAATTCTTACAGACAGCGCTTTGAGCTATATAGATAGATGCTTAATAACCATTAGCCGTTTCGTCTCAGGTATTTTCTGTTCAGTTTTCGGATGGCACTTTCAATGGACTGATCGGGTTCAATCACATTGTAACCTTCCCAGAATCCCTGATCGAAAAATATGTAGACCTTCTCATTCAGTACATCATTGCTTTTGAATCGCTCCCTGCCCGCAAATTTCTCAATTCCATCATAGGTACGGTCGGTAATGGCCAGTTCCGACATGGTGGAATAGGTGGTATTAAAGAGTTTCTTTTTCCAGTTTACTTTGAATTTCACCTCTGCGCGTGCATAGCTGAAATACCACCTGTCCTCTTCAATGGTATACTTGGCCCGGTAGACAGCTCTTTCAGGAATAATGCTCATTCCCATGGGTTTCCGCCGGATAAACAACCTTGCTGCTTCATCCTGATTCTCCACATTGAGCTCAAACTCTGCTTCCGAAATGGCAAGTTTGTCCATCTCAACATACAGACGGCCCCTGTAATACGGGTCATCTACATAATCCTTCTGATTGAAGGAGATGACATAATGGAGCCTGTCGTCGATGGTGATCACATCAGTGAGGCGAAAATCATAAATATTCAGGTACTCTTCGGAGAGCAGGATATAGGGGTTTTTTACCACATCCATCAGGATGGTGGTATTGGGACCGCCCTGCACTTTGAAAAGGACAGTATCCATCCTCTCCACATCAGCACTCTTGCGCCCTTTGAAAAGTTTCACCCGATCCACCTGGTATTCGTTGGAGTAGCTGCCCTTATAAATATCAATAACGGCTTCGGAGATGGAGACATAATTTTTTCCCCTCTGGATGGTCTCCCTGTAAAATCCTCGCATCATCATTGGCGCGTCACTATAGTTACTCCTGATATTGTCCAGTACATCAGCGATAAGTTCCATGGCGTCCTTGGGGCGAATGGTTACCTGTTTCAACTGGATGAAACTAGGGTCCAGTTTAACAGTAAAAGATCTTCTGCCCGTAAAATTTTCCAGCTCGAGGATCCTGTTTTGAAATCCGAGATAAGAGATTTTCAATTGTGAAACATCCGCATTACGTTCAATTTTAATGATGAATTCACCATCAATATTTGTTACGGTTGCAGTGTTGCTTCCAAGTGCTTCGATGGTAGCAAAAGGAAGTGCTTTGTTTGATTGGGCATCAATTACCCTGCCATAATATGACTTGTAATTGATGGTATCGGTCAGCTCCTCAAAACTGCCCGGTAAGGCATAAAGTGTTGCTCCCAGGAACAACAGTGCTGCCATCAACCAAATGCTCCTGTTTCTCTCTGTAGTTTTCATATTTATCTTGTTTTTAATATTATATTAAACCTGCTTTACGAATAAGATGCAGACAGGGCGGTTTACCCTATCTTAAGATGGAAAATATATGAGAAAAGAGGGATGGACAATTGAACATATACCGCAACAGGCGGGAAGGATAGCTATTGTTACAGGTGCCAATAGTGGACTGGGGTACAATACCACAAGGGCACTTGCTGTAAAGGGGGCAAGAGTGATCATGGCCTGCAGGAACCTGGAGAAAGGAGAGATGGCCAGACTAAACATTCTTGCTGAAGGAGTGGCAGTGGAGCCTGAAGTGTGGCATCTCGACCTGGCCAGCCTGGAGTCGGTGAAACAGTTTGCCCAGAAGTTTACAGAATCTGGTGACAGGCTGGATCTGCTGATTAATAACGCAGGACTGATGGCTATTCCATACCACAGAACGGAGGATGGCTTTGAGATGCAGTTTGGAGTGAATCACCTGGGGCATTTTGCGCTAACAGCCCGGCTCTGGCCCTTATTATCAAAAACAGAAGGATCCCGGGTAGTCCAGGTAAGCAGTCTGGCCCACTACTGGGGGAAGATACGTTTTGAAGACATTCACTGGGAAAAGGGGTACAAAAAATGGAGCGCTTATGGAATGAGTAAACTGGCAAATCTTCTGTTTGTACGTGAACTGGCCTTGCGACTGGCCGGGACAGATAGGGATGTGACAGTTGCCGCTGCACATCCCGGTTATGCCGATACTGAGTTGCAGGCCAAAGGTTCCAGGATGAAAGGTTCCTGGTTGGGGGCAGGATCGTTTAACCTGGCCAACCGGCTGATGGCTCAGACTGCAGAAATGGGTGCTCTTCCCTTACTTTATGCAGCCACTGCAATAGATGTGGAGCAGGGTGCTTTTTATGGTCCGGGTGGTTGGCTTAAAATGCACGGATGGCCGGTCCTGGATTCTCCCAGTCAAAAACTGGTCACAGGTGAGGTGGCAGGAAAGCTCTGGGATGTTTCGGAGTCATTGACCGGAATAGAATTCAGGATCTGACATCTCCTTCTTTCTGTGGCACAGTATTTGTGATTTTACATGTGAACTTAATGGAACAGTTATGGCACGAAAAATCATACCCCTGTGGATCCTTTCAATGATACTCCTTTCCGGTTGTGGATCCTCCATAAAGTTATATTCAGATATAGATGATTCAGCCATGTTTGATCAGTATACCACCTATAGTTTTATGGAATTCAGTGAGGGGAACAAAAAGACCATTACCGGAATGGAACTGGAGCGCATCAGGATTGCTTTTGCCAGGGAGATTGAGAGCCGGGGAATGACGTTTGTAGAGGAGAATGGAGATGTTTCAGTAAAAATCACTGTATATCACCGCCAGGCCACAGATGGTTATTATGGTTATTCGGGCAGGTATCATTATATGGAACGTGCCATAGCTGTTGATATGTTCGAGAACCAGAGCCGGAAACATATCTGGCACTGTGCTGCCGTTGGAGAGCTTGAGTATGATCCGGGCGAGAGGGCGGCCGGACTTCCTCTCCTGGTTGCAAAGATTTTTGAACGATACCCCGTCCAGGCTACAGCAGAGATCTGATTCCGAAAATTAACACTACGGATTATCCGGACCCTCCTTATCCGGACTCTTTTTCCCAATTTTGAAATCCTGCCTGATAAACCGGATGAAATCGCGGTTCAGCTGCCTGCTCTCCTCTCTGGGCATTTGAATAAGCCGTTTTAACAGGCGGTTGTCCAGTAGCTCTGTAACGAGAAAGAGTTCGCAAAGGGTGATATAAAGATCTTTCAGATCGAAGGTGTAGAAGGGTTTAATAGTAATATAATCGAGCGATCCCCCCCAGAAAGCATTATCGATCAGATTGGCCAGCAGACCGGCAAGAAAGAGGTGGATAAATCCGTTGATCCAGAAACTGTTCCTTTTTCTTTGCACATAAAATCTCCATACCTCAATAAAGACGATTCCTATCAGGCTGAAAAGAATAATATTGAGCAGGTGAGAGCCCTGCTTCAGTTTCAGCAGAACCCAGAGGTATGAGCCCAGTGTGTTGTGAGTGGGTTCGATATAGAAAACCGGTTCGATAATAGGAATTGAGATAGATTCCCATTCCAGGGAAAAAAGGTATATTTTGATGCCCTGGTCTACCGCTACAGCTGCCAGCAGAAAGATCCAGTTGACACCCTTCTTTACCCTGATTGTCTCTCCCAGGAAGGTGCCCAGTGCAGCCAGAAATCCCAGAAACAGTGCCGGAAGCAGGAAGAACTTCCACAGGTAGTCCAGATCGGTAACCCTGTTGCTCACTGAATATATTATCATGACGACGAGCCAGATGGAAAAGAAAAGGGCAATATTTCTGAAATAGATGCGGGCCATTGAAATACCGGTTTATGCGAGGCGAAAGTAATGAAATTTGGATTAATAGAAATCTTTCCTTTATTTTGACATTCATAATTGAACAGCATGACATTGATTAGCACAAGCTGGTGGTGGCACTCCTATTTCCGACAAACCGGAGCATAGGCAGAGTCTTATTGTGCCATACAATATTCAAGGCTTCCTCTTCGGTGGAAGCCTTTTTTTATGACCCAAACAGAACAACGGAATGAAAAAAGTACCGGTAAGAGTAGTCAAACGAAAGATCCTGGCGGATATCATTACCCCGGTAAGCATCTATCTGAAGGTTAGGGATATCTATCCGAATTCTTTACTTCTTGAAAGCTCCGACTATCACAGCAAGGAGAATTCTTATTCATTTATATGTATGGATCCCGTTGCAGAGTTCCTGGTGCATCACAATGAGATAAGTGTCTCTTTACCGGGCCGGGAGACAACCCTTGAACCAGTAACGCCCGGAAAAGATGTGGTGGATAGCCTTATGGGCTTTCTCTCTGCCTTTGAAATTGGGGCTGGTGGAGATGAGCTGCTGGTGGATGGCATTTTTGGGTACTCTACGTTCGATGCCGTTCAATATTTTGAGGATATCCGTTTTCACTCTTCCATTCCCGAAAAGGAGGATATTCCCGAGGTCAGGTATAACTTTTTCAGGTTTGTGCTGGCTGTAAATCATTTGACCAATGAACTGATGCTCTTTGAACATATAGTTAATGGAGGCGAGAGTGAAATAGACCGGGTAACCACTTTGCTGCACAACCGGAATATTGCCACCTATGGTTTTGCAACCTCCGGAGGGGAGTCATCCAATTTGACCGATGACGACTACCGGGCCATGGTTGCAAAGGGGAAGGAGCATTGTTACAGGGGAGATGTCTTCCAGATTGTGCTTTCCAGGCAGTTTTTCCAGGATTTCACCGGCGATGAGTTCAATGTATACCGGGCACTTCGTTCCATCAATCCATCGCCCTATCTTTTCTACTTCGATTACGGTAGCTACAAGCTTTTCGGCTCTTCTCCTGAAGCACAGATCGTAGTGAAGGGTGGTAAGGCCTTTATCAATCCCATTGCCGGTACCTTCAGGCGTACGGGCAATGACCGGGAGGACCAGGAGCTGGCAAGGAAGCTGGCGGAAGATGAGAAAGAGAATGCGGAACATGTGATGTTGGTGGATCTGGCCAGGAACGATCTGAGCCGGACCACTCAAAAGGTGACGGTGGAGGAGTACCGCGAAATACAGTTTTACTCTCATGTGATCCATATGGTATCAAAAGTCTCCGGGGTACTGCCGGAGGATGCCAATACAATCCGGATCCTCGCCGAATCATTTCCTGCCGGTACCCTTTCAGGTGCACCCAAATACAAAGCCATGGAGCTGATCGATAACTATGAGGGGAAACGTCGGGGGTACTATGGCGGGACCATCGGCTTCATACGGTTTAACGGGGATATCAATCATGCTATTATGATCCGTTCTTTCCTCTCACGCGACCATAAACTTTACTATCAGGCAGGGGCGGGAATTGTATCTGAATCGACCGAAGAGGGTGAGCTTCAGGAGGTGAATAATAAGCTGGCAGCCCTGAGATCGGCTATAGAGATGGCCGGAAATATGAACAAATTTAATTAGACCGATGATGAATATTCTTGTGATCGATAACTATGACTCCTTTACCTATAACCTGGTACAGTATATCGAGCGGGTCATAAAGAGACCGGTCGATGTGAAACGAAACGACCAACTGAACCTGGAAGAGGTTGCGGCCTATGATAAGATATTGATTAGTCCGGGACCCGGAATACCAGTAGAGGCGGGTCTTACACTGGATCTTATCAGAGCGTATGGTTCGGTTAAAAGCATCCTGGGAGTTTGCCTGGGGCACCAGGCCATCGCAGAGGCCTATGGAGGTTCAATTACCAATCTCTCTACAGTGTACCATGGTGTAACCGGTCAGATGAAGCAGTTGGTCCACAATGAATACCTGTTTGACGGAGTACCTGTGGAATTTGATGCCGGACGTTATCACTCCTGGGTGGTGGAGCAACACAGCCTGCCCCCGGAACTGGAGATTACCGTGGAGAATGATGAAGGCTATATCATGGCCATCCGGCACAGGGAGTATGATGTGAAGGGGGTACAGTTTCACCCCGAATCGGTACTTACCGAATATGGTGGAAGGATGATATTGAATTGGTTAAAAAACAGACCAGAATGAAAGATACTTTACAATACCTGTTTGATTATAAAACCCTGGGGAAGGAGGATGCCAAACTGATCCTCAGAAATATGGCAGAGGGGAAGTACAATGATGCTGAAATTGCAGCATTCATCTCGGTCTACCTGATGCGGAGCATTACAGTTGAGGAGCTTGCTGGTTTTCGCGATGCCCTGATGGAGCTTTGCAGTCCGGTGGATCTGTCGGAATTCAATACCATTGATGTGTGCGGCACAGGGGGTGATGAGAAGAATACATTTAATATCTCCACGCTCACCTCCTTTGTGGTGGCCGGTGCCGGCGAGAAGGTAGCCAAACACGGAAACTACAGTGTTTCATCTGCATGCGGTTCGTCCAATGTGCTGGAGTATTTTGGATATACCTTCAGCAGCGATTCCGATCGTTTGAAGCGGGAGATGGACCGGTGCAATATCTGTTTTCTTCATGCTCCCCTGTTCAATCCGGCCATGAAGAATGTGGCTCCCGTTCGAAAGAGTCTCAGGATCAAAACCTTCTTTAATATGCTCGGTCCCATGGTCAATCCATCCAATCCGCAAAATCAACTGGTTGGGGTTTTCAGTCTCGATGTGGCCAGGCTCTATCATTATCTCTACCAGGAGACGGAGAAACAGTTCTGCATTATTCACTCCCTGGATGGTTATGATGAGATCTCCCTCACCGGGAGCTTCAGAGCACTTACACGTACCACTGAGCGGACCTTTGTTCCGGACGACCTGGGCCTGGACGTGGTTACCCCTTCTGATATATATGGCGGATCGACGGTGAAGGAGGCATCCTCGGTATTTCTAAAGATCCTTGAGGGAGAGGGGAGCAGGGCACAGAATGATGTGGTGGTGGCCAATGCAGCGCTGGCACTTTACTGCATGGATGAGCCATCTGGAATGGAGCAGTGCCTGGCACGGGCAAGGCAATCGCTCGAATCGGGCTCAGCAATTAATGCGTTTAAGCAACTGATAGAGAGCAGATAATATGAATATCCTTGATGCCATCGTGGAGCAGAAGCGGATGGAGGTTCTGAAAAGAAAACAGAAGCGTCCCCTCTCGACTCTGGATATATTTCCCTCTTACAGGCGAAAAACCAATGTGATATCCCTTCCTGGATTGGAAGATAAACCGGGTATTATTGCTGAGTATAAGCGTAAATCGCCTTCACGGGGCCCTATTCATATGGGGGCAGAACCTGTGGATGTGGCCACTGCCTATGAGGCAGCAGGGGTTGCTGCCATGAGCATTCTGACCGACCGGAATTTTTTTGGAGGATCGCTTATGGATCTAAAACAGGTGAGGGAGTCGTGCCCCCAACTGGTGCTTTTAAGGAAGGATTTCATTATCGATCCCTATCAGTTGCATGAGGCCAGTGCCTATGGAGCAGATATGGTATTGCTGATCGCCGCCATCCTGAATTGTCGTGAGGTGGAGGAGCTGGCACTGGAGGCTGCATCGCTGGGGCTGCATACTCTTTTTGAGGTGCACGATGCTAAGGAGCTGGAGAAGTATCATCCGGAGATAAAGTATGTGGGTGTAAACAACCGTGATCTGAAGAGATTTAAAGTGGACACGGGCAGGAGCCTGGAGCTGATCGGAGAGATGCCACCCGGTGTTGTCCCGGTGTCGGAAAGTGGACTCAGTCACCCCGAAGAGATCAGGAAGCTATGGGACGCAGGATACAGGTTGTTCCTGATGGGAGAGACGTTTATGAAGGAGAAGGATCCGGGAGTGGCTTGCAGGAATTTGATAGAGAGTTTATAACAGAATCAATGAACAGCGTGCAATTGCAGATAAAAGTGTGTGGGATGCGAGATCCTCAAAACCTCGAACAGGTATGTGCCCTGGCACCTGAGTTTGTAGGATTCATCTTTTATCCCCGATCCAAGCGGTTCGTAGGGAGCAGTCCGGATCCGGCCCTCTTTGCTATTCCTGGTCCGGGAATCAAGAAAGTGGGGGTGTTTGTGAATGAGAAAGTTTCGCTGGTGAGAAAGGTCATAGAAGTTTATGGCCTGGATGTGGTGCAGCTGCACGGAGCAGAATCTGTGGATTATTGTCGCAACCTGGCCGGGGAACCGGTGGAGGTGATTAAGGCGCTTGATCCCGATGAGCAGCGCTCTGGTATTGAGAAATACAGGGGAGTGGTGGACAGATTTCTGTTTGATTCAGCGGGAGAGGGATATGGTGGAACGGGTCAAAAGTTTGACTGGAAGGTGCTGGAAAATCTCAGGGTTCCCGCTCCTTTTTTGCTAAGTGGAGGGATAGGACCCGGAGATGCCGGGGCTTTACGAACCATCGGTCTCAAAGGATTGATGGGAATTGATATCAACAGCAGGTTTGAATTGTCGCCCGGACGAAAAGATATAGAACAGTTGAAGGAATTTATCATTGAAATCAGAAAATAGAATCTTATGGGATTTGAAGTGGATAGTGGAGGGTTTTATGGAGAATATGGTGGAGCCTATATTCCTGAAATGCTCTATCCGAATATCAGGGAGCTTGAAGATAACTATATGAACATTGTTTCATCGGACAGTTTTCAGAGCAAATTCAGGCTGTTGTTAAGAGATTACGCAGGCAGACCCACCCCTCTTTTCAGGGCGGAGCGTCTGTCGGACCATTATGGCACACAGATCTTTTTGAAAAGAGAGGATCTGAACCACACCGGTTCTCACAAGATCAATAACACCATTGGCCAGATCCTGCTGGCCGGGCACCTTGAAAAAAAGCGGATTATTGCCGAGACCGGTGCGGGGCAGCATGGAGTTGCCGCTGCTACTGTATGTGCATTGACCGGAATGGAGTGTATCGTTTATATGGGAGCCCTGGATGTAGAGCGCCAGGCTCCCAATGTTAAGAAGATGAAGATGCTGGGCGCAGAGGTGATCCCGGTATATAGC
>JAGLTY010000010.1 GCA_023135025.1 Bacteroidales bacterium
GACACAAAAAACTCGAAATTATAGTCCTCAATGGCTCCCATGCTGATCTGACGCGGTTCAACTCCTTTAAAATGTTCGAAAAACCTTTTGACCATAAACAGATAGCTCCTTCTCGATTTTTCAGAGTAGCCTTCCTTTTCCAGTTGACTGACATAGAAATTCAGGTCGACACCCTCCTCCTTCTGATTGTGCCTGAAAAAGGATGAGATAGAGTGCCACCACTCGGGAGACTGCTTTTTTGCAGCGATCTCACTAAAAAAATCGATCCGTGTTTGCCGGCCATCGGGAGGCAGGATCATTCTGACAGGCACTGTTTCTGCTACAGCCATGATTCTGTTTTCATACAAATTTACACTACCTGTAGACCAATGTAAAGTTTTGACAGTCAAAATGATTAACATGTTTTGAACATTTTGGGATATTTAAATATCTTTGAAGCGGTACTTTATTAACTTATAAATAATATGAAAACAGGAATCATAGCATTTATCACTGCTACACTCATTCTTTCAGGTTGCTCAGCTACATCTTCCACTGCCAAAAAAGAGCAAGCAGCTGCCAATTTTGAGAAAACTGCAAACCTGATTGAGAGCGGCAATTACAAGTTTACTATCAGGTCCGCCTCTCCAGCCGGGGGCAAAACCATTCAGATTACCTCCCTCTATACGCTAAAGGCCATGGAAGGCAATTACAAGGCTTACCTGCCCTATTTTGGCAGGGCTTATTCGGGAGGTTATGGAGAGAGCGGGGGGGTTGAGTTCAATGGGGAACCAGAGAACCTTAAGATCACCCGAAACGACAATAAGAACAAAATCTCGGTAGCATTTACCATCAAATCGGACACGGAACAGTATAAAGTCAACCTGCAAGTGGGTGCCTCCGGTTACGGAAACCTGGTGATTTCCAGTCAGAAACGGCAAACCATCTCCTATTATGGGCTCACAGACGGGCTTAAGGACTAATATTCAAATCGGAACTGCATCTCCTCCTCTTCATACTGTTCTTTGGTGGGTTCCAGTTTTAACAGAGGTTCGCGCTTCTTTCTTCTGAGATAAATTTCTGTACCCTCCAAAGGTTGTTCACCCTCCATCATGTGATTCTTCCTGTAGAGGTGTTTCAGTTTGACGCCATATATCTGCGAGATATCATACATGGTCTGCCCCTCTTCCACCCTGTGGATCTCATTGCCCGGGGCTGCCTTTCTTCGTTTGGGTTGCAGGTAAATGATTGTACCCGTTCCAAGTTTCTCGCCCTTATAAAGGTTATTGTACTTGTAAATCTCATTCTTGTAGAGGCCCAGCTCAGCCCTGAGCGATTCAGGGGTATCCCCGGGCTCAGAGAGAATGTATTCAATCTGGTTGTTCAGTAAAATAGTTCTTTGAGTATGGTATCCATGGTCAGCCAGGTAAGAGGTGGTATCGATGTCATCACCGATGCTCCCATCCAGTACCATCAGGTCAAACTGGTAGAGTTCATTCTCCTCAACGATCCTGATAAGCAGGGTAGCATAGTTGTTGGCAGTGGCATACCCCGCCTTTTTCAGTCCCCTGGCCCAACCTCTGTAGTCGTGCGGACTTATCTCAAACAGGGGAGCATACCTGGATTTTGTTGTAAGAAACTGGCTGTGGTCCTTATAGGACTCATAGGCAGACGCGTAGGACCTGAAACACTCCTTCCGGCGGTCATCATCATGATAGATCTTCTTCCCTGTCCAATCGTGACATTTGATACCAAAATGATTGTTTCCCCTGACTGCCAGCGTGCTGTTTCCGTTATTTGACTCAAGGCATCCCTGGGCCAGTGTGATACTGGCAGGGACCCCAACCCTGACCATCTCCCGCATGGCCAGATCCGAAAAGGCCTTGATATACTCCTCCCTGGTGCTCTTCTTCTGTCCATTAACCTGGTTGCTAAGCAGAGATAGTAGCAGCATTAACAGTGTGATCTTTATAGTGCCTGATGAGTTTAACAACTGTTCCCTCATTTGTTCAATGAAAACTTGATGGTGGTAAAAATAGAGATATGCACTCCAATTTCTCCCGGGAGTTTTTAACAATCTCCTTCTCATTAACGTCAGTTGATAACAAAATCTTATACCATAGATATTATCAGTAACTTTATTTTTAAATAATCTTACACCATGAAACAGAGGGCATATACTGTCAGGTTGTATGAATTTGACCAACTCGATGAACTTTCGGAAGAGCAGGTTCTATTAGTAAACAGCGCCATCAAAGCCGCACGGGATGCCTATGCCCCGTATTCAGAATACCATGTTGGCGCCGCACTTCATCTGGCCAATGGAGAAATTGTTATTGGCAGCAACCAGGAAAATGCTGCCTACCCTTCAGGACTCTGTGCTGAGCGGGTAGCTATTTTTTATGCCGGGGCCCGGCACCCGGATGTGCCGATCCTTTGCATCGCCATTGTTGCCATCCGTGAAGGTGTCATCCAGGAGGGGCCTGTTGCACCCTGTGGAGCATGCCGTCAGGTGATGTATGAAAAGGAATCTCAGGCAAATGCTCCCATGGAGGTGATCCTTTATGGCAGTAAAAAGATACAGGTAATCAACCAGGTCACCGACCTGTTGCCACTTCCTTTTAAGCTGGAGAACCTCTCTTAAAGAAGACCGGGAAAATATCCATTTTCGGATAAGGAGCCACCACTTCAATGTGCTCCTTTTTCACAGGATGAATAAATGAGATCCGACGTGCGTGCAGACTGATACCCCCGTTGGGGTTGGTTCTTCTGGCTCCATACTTCCTGTCCCCCTTAATCACACTCCCTATTCCGGAAAGCTGAGCCCTGATCTGGTGGTGACGGCCGGTCTCCAGTATAATCTCCAGCAGGTGATAACGGTCAGACGATGCCAGTTTCCGGTAGTGAAGGCGGGCATGTTTGGATCCTGGTACCTCACTGTCGTGTATATAACTTTTGTTCTGTTTTGTGTTCCGGGTAATAAAATGCTCCAGGGTGCCAGAATCGGGCCGGGGGCACCTTTCAACGATGGCATGGTAGATCTTCTCCACCTCCTTCTCCTTAAAGAGGCCTGCCATCCTGCTGAGGGCCTTGCTGGTTTTGGCAAATACCACAGCTCCACTAACGGGACGGTCCAATCGATGTGGAATACCAAGAAATACTTCCCCTGGTTTGCTGTCGCGCTCCTTAATAAATTCCTTCAGCAGCCTGTCCAGTGATGCATCGCCGGTTTTATCACCCTGCACAATATGTGAGACACGCTTGTTGACAATCATCAGGTGATTGTCTTCATACAAAACAGTAGCAGGGGGCCTTAAGACTTGCATTTATTTACACTTTACACCAGGCACCAGGCACTCTAGTATTGTTCATTTTTGTTTGGAAACGCCTGCGATCGCACATCTTCAATGTAATTCTTTACAGCGCCTTTCACCTCCATCTGTAAGTTGTGGTAGCGCCGCAGGAAGCGGGGTGAAAACTCCTGGGTAATGCCCAGCATATCGTGCAAAACCAGCACCTGGCCACTAACATCCCCCCCGGCTCCGATTCCTATGGTGGGAATTTTGATGTTCTTAGTCACCTCTCCCGCCAGTTTAGCCGGAATCTTCTCCAGTACCACGGCAAAACAACCCGTTTCGGCAAGGACCGTAGCATCTGATTTCAATTTAGCGGCCTCCTCCTTATCGGTGGCCCGGACCACATAGGTGCCAAATTTATGAATGGCCTGAGGAGTCAGTCCCAGGTGCCCCATCACAGGGATACCGGCAGAGAGTATCCGTTCAATGGATTCTCTTATCTCGACACCCCCCTCCATTTTAATAGCGCTAGCTCCTGTCTCCTTCATGATTCGGATGGCCGACACCAGTGCCTCTTTAGAGTCGCCCTGGTATGTCCCAAATGGTAAATCGACCACCACCAGTGCCCTGCTGGTAGCCCTTACCACTGACGCAGCATGGTAAATCATATTATCGAGGGTGATGGGCAGGGTGGTCTCAAAACCGGCCATTACATTGGAAGCCGAGTCTCCCACCAGTATCACATCAATACCTGCCTGATCCACCAGGCGGGCAAAAGAGTAATCATACGCGGTTAACATGGCTATTTTCTCCCCTTTAAGCTTCATGGCTAGAAGCACATGGGTGGTTACGCGTTTTACATTGCTGTGCAGTGACATGGTTATTGCATTAAGATTCACTGCAAAGTTTACAATAAATTTCCTTTTGACAGTCAATTTGTCAGTAAACCTGACATACAACCGGCAGATATTTACAGATAATTGTGCCAATATAACATCCAAAGCCGAAAAAAACCGATTGGCATAATCTTCGTTAGGCAAATGGTACCAAGATGATAAACACGAAAATAAACAGATAATAGTTATGAGTAAAATTATTGGAATTGATTTAGGTACCACAAACTCCTGTGTATCGGTAATGGAAGGCAACGAGCCAGTTGTAATCCCCAACAGCGAAGGAAAAAGAACCACTCCCTCCATGGTGGCTTTTGTTGAAAACGGAGAGCGCAAAGTGGGTGACCCGGCCAAAAGGCAGGCCATCACCAACCCCACCAAGACTGTCTCCTCCATCAAACGTTTCATGGGTGAAACCTTTGACAGGGTGACCAAGGAGGTCGGACGGGTTCCCTACAAGGTAATAAAGGGTGAAAACAATACACCACGTGTTCAGATTGACGACCGCAAATACTCCCCGCAGGAGATTTCAGCCATGATACTTCAAAAAATGAAGAAGACGGCAGAGGACTACCTGGGACATGAGGTCAAAGAGGCTGTTATTACTGTACCGGCTTATTTCAGCGACTCACAGCGCCAGGCCACCAAAGAGGCAGGAGAAATTGCCGGACTTCAGGTGAAGCGGATCATCAACGAACCTACTGCAGCCTCACTGGCATACGGTCTTGATAAAAAGATTTCCGATCTGAAAATCGCTGTATTTGACCTGGGTGGCGGTACATTTGATATCTCCATTCTTGAACTGGGTGATGGCGTATTTGAGGTCAAATCGACCAACGGTGATACACACCTGGGCGGGGACGATTTCGATCAGGTCATTATCGACTGGCTGGCCGATGAATTTAAGAAAGATGAAGGTCTCGATCTGAAAAAGGATCCCATGGCCCTCCAACGACTGAAAGAGGCTGCCGAAAAAGCTAAGATTGAGCTCTCCAGTGCTACACAGACCGAGATCAATCTTCCTTATATCATGCCGGTGGATGGTGTCCCCAAGCACCTTGTGAAAAGTCTGACCAGGGCCAAATTTGAGAGTCTGGCCGACAGCCTGATCCAGGCCGTCATCGAACCGTGTAAGAAGGCGCTGAAAGATTCAGGACTGAGCAATAGTGAGATCAATGAAGTCCTTCTTGTGGGTGGTTCCACCCGTATCCCGGCAATCCAGAAGGTTGTTCAGGATTTCTTCGGGAAAACACCCTCCAAAGGAGTGAATCCCGACGAGGTTGTGGCCGTAGGTGCTGCTATCCAGGGTGGTGTGCTTACCGGTGAAGTGAAAGATATACTGTTGCTCGATGTAACACCACTTTCACTGGGTATCGAAACCATGGGCAGTGTGAGCACCAAGCTCATTGAGTCCAATACCACCATACCCACAAAAAAGACCCAAACCTTTACCACAGCCGCAGACAACCAGCCATCGGTTGAGATTCATGTGCTGCAGGGCGAAAGGTCAATGGCCAAGGATAACAAGACCATCGGACGGTTCCATCTGGATGGAATCCCGCCATCACCCCGCGGACTTCCACAAATTGAGGTCTCATTCGATATCGACGCCAACGGAATCCTGAATGTCTCAGCAAAGGATAAAGGGACCGGAAAAGAGCAGAGTATCCGTATTGAAGCATCATCGGGGCTCTCCGACAGTGAGATCGAAAAGATGAAGCAGGAGGCCAAAGAGAATGAGGAGGCCGATAAGACAGCCAAGGAGCGTATTGACAAACTCAACGCAGCCGACAGCCTGATATTCCAGACAGAGAAGCAGCTTAAAGAGTTTGGCGAAAAGATCCCCGCTGAGAAGAAAACTCCCATCGAAGAGGCGCTCAATACTCTGAAAGAGGCACACAAGTCGGAAGACCTGGCTGCCATCGACCAGGCCACTGAAACGCTGAACACTGCGTGGCAGGCCGCCTCACAGGATATGTATAATGCACAACAGCCAGGTGCCGAAGCCGGTCAACCCGAAGGCGAAGCTACAGGCGAACCCGCACCCGGTAAAGGGAGTGATGATGAGGTAACCGATGTGGATTTTGAGGAGGTAAAATAGCAACTATCATATACGATTGTGAAAAAAGGGTGTCTCAAAAGGGCACCCTTTCTCTTTGGGGTATTTTGTCGTGAAGCGGTTGTTGCATCGCAAAAACCGAGCCTGCGAGCTCAGCAGAGCTAATCCCGGTTCAGCTCCAAAACACCCCTTCCAAAGAGTGCCTCATTTTCGCTATATTTGGTTTTATGTTTAGAGCACTACCTATCTGTTTATTGTTATTCGGGGTCCTCGCCCTCCAGGGACAGAACCTGGAGGATAGAGAGGGACGGAAAACTGGTCACTGGAAAGTGGAATATCCCAATGGAAAAACCCTCTATGAAGCTGATTTTGTTGAAGGCCGCCCGGTAGGTGAGATGGTTCGCTACTATGAAAACGGTGCGGTAAGGGCCCGCATGATATTTGAACCGGGGGGAGATCGCAGCCAGACACGCCTGTTTTACAGAAGTGGTAAACCGGCAGCAGAAGGATGGTATGTAAAGCAGGTCAAGGATTCGGTGTGGACCTACTACTCAGAGTTTGACGGTTCTGTAAGGATCAGGGAGCCATACCTGGATGGAAAACTGGAAGGAGTAGTACGAAGCTATTATCCCAGCGGAGAGATCTCAGAAGAGGTGGAGTGGAAGCAAAATGCGAAAGATGGGTCATGGAACCAGTATTATAAAAACGGTGCTCCCAGGCTTTCGGGCCACTTTAAAAACGGACTGCTGCATGGATCATATGAGGTATACTTTTCCAACAGCACCATTAAGATCAGGGGGAGTTACCTTGAGAACAAATCGCATGGGACATGGCGTTATTATGATGAAACCGGAGAGGAGATCTATGCACTGGAGTACCAGAACGGAGCTCCAGCCGACCGGGAAAAATATGAATTATGGATTCAGGATAGCCTGAAGAAATATATTGTCGTGACCGAACCAGAATCCCTTCAACAACGTTAACCTCTAATGAAGAAATTCAAACTGCTATTCGTGATGGTGCTGGTATCGGTGGGAGTACAGGCCCAGGAGATTGCCACTGGTGTATACTGGATCTATTTCAGCGACAAGGAGGGGGACGGCTACCAGATTGACCAGCCCGCTCAGTTTCTCTCTGATCGTTCCGTGAACAGGAGAGCCATGCAGGGATTGGCAGTTGACCGGGCAGACCTGCCGGTAAGCCCAGACTATCTGCAGGAGATCAGGGAGATGGGTGTGGAGATCAGGCATGTCTCGCGGTGGTTAAACGGAATCGCCATGATCAATATGGATGACACGACCTTTCAACAGGTGGTCCAGAAGCCGTTCACCGATACAGTGCCCTGGATTCCTGCCACGGACGACCTCTTCTTTCCTCATAAAAGTGGCGAATCGAGATTTGATCCACCCCTTGAATCGTCACCTGCATTTGATTACGGGGTGGCCAGGGAGCAGGTAGAGATGGTGAGAACAGATCAGTTGCATAAACTGGGATATACGGGTAGAGGAGTGTGGATCGGTGTGCTGGACGCCGGTTTTTTCAATGTGGACAGCCTGCCCTCATTTATACCGCTGATCGATGAAGGGAGAATTCTGGAAACCCGGAACTATGTCAACGAGACCCCCCTGTTTCGTCAAAGTTCATCCCATGGCATGTATGTCCTCTCCATCATGGCAGGCGAATGGGATGGCAATATGGTGGGAACTGCGCCCCATGCCAGCTATCTGCTCTGCATGACTGAGGATCCCGACAGGGAGACAAGGATCGAGGAGATTGCCTGGATTGAGGCGGCAGAGTATGCGGACAGCCTGGGAGCAGATCTGATCAATACATCGCTGGGATACTCTGATTTCGATGAAGAGGAATTTGACTACACTTATCGGGATATGGACGGGAAGACCACCTATATCTCAAGGGCTGCATCACTGACAGCCTCACGGGGAATGATTCTCTGCAACAGTGCGGGTAATTCAGGGGACGATGAGTGGTTCTATATCACTGCACCGGCCGATGCAACCGATATCCTTGCGGTTGGAGCGGTAGACAGTACCAATCTGATTGCAAACTTCAGCTCCAGGGGACCCACCTTTGATGCCCGTATCAAACCTGATGTGACCGCCATGGGACAAGCCACCGGCATACAGTCAAAAAACGGCGGCCTGGCCAGGGGAAGTGGCACCTCTTTCTCTTCACCGGTGATAGCCGGATCAGTGGCAACGCTCTGGCAGGCCTTCCCTGAGCTGCCGGCCCGGGAGATGATTCACATGGTCAGGCAGAATGGTGACCGCTATAAGAATCCCGATTCAACCTATGGATTCGGAACTCCCAATATGCTACGCTCCTACCATGCCATTACCCGGGTACCTGCAGGGTTTGCACCCGGCGAGATGGAGATCTGGCCCAATCCGGCCAGTGAGCGGATCATGATCAGGATCCCGGAAACAGAATCCGGAAAACAGCAGGTCCGGTTCTATGATCTGAGTGGAAAAATGACCTGCTCCATGCAGATAGAGCTGCCGGGTGAGATGGCCCTGCCGGGAACCATGAACAGCGGGATCTATATCATTGAGATCCGGACCACCAGTCATATTTATCGCAGCCGATTAATCAAACAGTAATGCCGGAGGAATTTCGCTCATTATCAGAGCTGCTTGGGCAGGTAAAAGGGGTACTCAAAAAAGGGCTTCCTGGCCACTACTGGGTCATTGCGGAAATCATGGAGCTGCATGAAAACCGGCACTGCTACCTGGAACTCATTGAAAAAAGCGAAGAGAATGACTCCCTTCTTGCACGGGTCAGGGCCACCATCTGGGCCTCCCGCTACGGCATGCTTCGCCCATTTTTCGAAGCCTCTACAGGGACCCCGTTAAAAAGCGGGATCAAGATTCTTTGCAAAGTCTCGGTAGAGTTTCATCCCCAGTACGGACTAAGCCTGAACATTACCGATATAGATCCCTCCTATACAGTTGGGGATCTGGCCCGCAAGAAACAGGAGGTGATTCAACGTCTCCGGAAGGAAGGTGTTTACGATATGAACAGAGAGGTGCCATTCCCTGTAGTTCCCCAGCGCATTGCTGTGATATCCTCCGAAACTGCAGCAGGCTATGGCGACTTCATGGAGTCCATCGAGAAAAACAGGCATGGATTCCTTTTTCATACCACACTGTTTCCATCAGTTATGCAGGGAAATGAGGCCCCTGGATCCATTACATCTGCACTTGAGCGGATTTATGAATTGGAATCCGATTTCGATTGTGTGGTCATCATCAGGGGTGGCGGATCAAAAGCCGACCTGGAGAGTTATAATCAATACGATCTGGCCTATATCATTACCCAGTTTCCACTTCCTGTTATCACCGGAATCGGTCACGAAAGAGATGAATCAGTGGTCGATATGGTGGCTCATCATGGCTTAAAAACACCCACAGCTGTGGCAGAGTTCCTGGTGGATCAGCTGCTGGCCTTTGAGTTCCGGCTCTCTGCTCTGCTGGACCGGCTCTCCAATTCAGTAAGGAGCCGGGTTCAGGGAGATCTTACCCGGCTGGAGAGGTGCCAGGGCGACATGGTGCACATGAGCAGGGGATTGCTGCAGAAACAATCAGAATATCTCCACCATACCCAACAGCGGCTGCGCAGAGAGCTCTCCAACCTGTTTGACAGGAGCAGGGATTATCTTACTCTGATAGAAAAAAGGAGAGAACTGGTAGATCCACAGAATATCCTTAAAAGAGGGTATTCAATGACCCTGCTGGAGGGCAAACCGGTCCTCTCAATCAAGAACATCAAGCCAGGGAACCGCCTGGAAACCAGACTCCACCAGGGAAGCATTTTTAGTAAAGTTGAACACACCTCCAAAAACAATGACAAAAGAGAAAATTAGTTACAGTGATGCAATTGCCGAAATAGAATCGATCCTTCAAAAGATTGAAGGAGGTAACCTGGATGTGGATGAACTGGCCGAAAAAGTGAGTCGGGTAACTAATCTGCTGAAGATCTGCCGCGACAGGCTCTACAAAACCGAAACACAGATCAATAAGATTCTGGATGAAGGTTAATGGTTAGTTGGTAGTCATTGGGCACGCGGCATTAAATATGACGAGCCATTGTATCAAGCAGCTCGCTAACCTTAATGGGCTTGGAGAGGTAATCATCACACCCCGCTTCACGACTGATCTCCCTCTCTCCCGACATGGCATAGGCAGTCTGGGCAATTACCGGCAGATCGGGACGCTCCTTTTTAATCTCCCTGGTACACTCATAGCCATTTATCAGCGGCATATTGATATCCATCAACACCAGGTTTAAATCATCATGTTCCCTGAACATATTCATGGTCTCCTCCCCATCTTTCGACCAGAGGATTTCAACCCCGGTCTCTTTCAGTGCCTCAAACAGGAAATAGTAGTTGGAGTGATCATCTTCAGCGATCAGTATCTTCTTATCCTCCCACAGTCTCAGATTGTCAGATGGAGTTCTCAGAGCCGCCTCATGCTTCAATGGAATTTCATTCCGTGGAAGGATAAACCAGAATGTGGATCCCTCTCCCGACTTGGAGTTAACTCCAATCACCCCACCCAGAATTTCAGTGAGGTTCTTTGAAATTGCCAGCCCCAGTCCTGTTCCGCCATAGAGTTTGGTCTTGGTCTCGTGACCCTGCATGAATCTTTGGAAGATCACTTTCTGTTTCTCCTCACGTATCCCTATACCCGAATCTTTTACATAGAAGTATACTCCCTCAGGATGCTCCTCCAGTCCCAGGACAATCTCACCCTTATCTGTAAATTTTACTGCATTGCTCAACAGGTTCACCAGGATCTGTTTCAACCGGAAAGGATCGGTATAGATGGCCAGTTCATTGAGGGGCCAGTCCCAGTTCAACCTGATTGATACATTCTCTTTGCCGGCACGCTTGATGTTCTGGATAAACATCAGTTGCAACTCCTTAAAAAGTTCCTTAACGAAGCACTCCGAGATATGAATATTGACCTGTCCGGCCTCGATCTTTGCTATATCGATAATATCATCGATCAGTCGCATCAGGTCATCTGCTCCCTGATTGATCTGAGCAATGAAATCCCTTCGCTCTTCCAGACCTAGCTGTTCGTCCGTCAAAAGATCCGAAAATCCCACAATAGCATTCATGGGGGTCCTGATCTCATGGGACATATTGGAAAGAAAGGCTGTTTTAAGTTTATCCGATTCCTCTGCTTTATATTTGGCTTCCAGCATCTTGCGTTCTGCCTCTTTCCTCTCGGAAATATTTTTAAGGATAAGGACCATCGATTCGGGTTTCCCGTCGCTGGTGTAGATGGCACCGGTGGAGATCTCGGCATCAAATGTAACCCCATCGGGGCGAACCACCTCGTACTCCAGGTTCTTCAAATACCCGTTTTTCCAGGTCTCATAAAAATCCTTGATGGCTATCCTCCAGTGAACCTTCTTGATAAACCCATATATCTTCTGACCGTACACCACGTCAGGCTCCACATTGAATGCCTCCAGAAATGCACTGTTAAAATCGAGAATCAGGGCACCGGGATCAACCACAATCATGGGATCGGGCGATGATTCAAAAACACGCCGCTGCCGCTCCTGGTTTAGCCTGATACTGTCCTGGTGACTACGCCTGTCGATGGCCAGGGCAATCTGGTCGCTGGCAAATTCCAGCAGTTCAGCATCCCATTGGGTATAGATGGTCTGATCCGTATAGGATTGAATTGCAAACACCCCGATGGTTTTGCCTTCATGCTTTAAGGGAACTCCCAACCAGCTCACACATGGGGCACCAACCGGCTCAATTTCACCCTGAGTGGTCAATTCCTTCTCACGTTTATTATCCACCAGCTGTGCCTCACCCGTTCTGATTACAAAACTGGTCAGTGTTTTCCTGGCCGGGAACTCGGTAAATGTATCTTTTTCATCCTCCATAAAGGGGAGGGTAAGAGTATCTGAATCCTCGTTATAAAGGGCAAGAAAACAGTTTGTGGTATCTACCACCCTGCCCAGTGACTTCCTGATCAAGCCATATAACTCATCCAGACTATGGGTGCTGTTCACTGCGTTGGAGATATCAAACAGCACCTGCTTGACCAGCTCACCACGCTTTCGCTCATTGATATCCTCATGGATCCCTGTCAATCGGATGGTATTGCCTTCTTTGTCAAAACCAACAGCTCTCCCCATTCCCCGAATCCAGATGTAGTAGCCGTTTTTATGCTTTAGCCGAAATTCAATTTCAAAAGAGCTATCACGGTTTTTTATCACATCCTGAACGATTCGAAGCGTTATTTCCTTGTCATCCGGATGCAGCAGGGAGGCCCATGTCTCTAACTCCTGGGGAAGTTCATCCTCTCCGTAACCCAACATGGACATCCAGATGGGAGAATAGTACACCTCATTATTGACCAGGTTCCAGTCCCACAGTCCCAGGTTTGTGGCTGAAAGCGCCAGGTTCAGTCGCTCCTCGCTTCGACCAAGTGCATCCTGTGAGGCCCTGGTATCGGTGATATCCCTGGCTACTCCAATTACAGAATCGATGGCTTCGGAAGTGCCGGTCTCGGGAAAGAGCCTCCACTCAAAGGTGGTCCGCTTATTAGCCATCTCAAGCTCAAAAACAATGGTTCTGGGTTTCCCGTTTTTAAATACGCTATCAAGCGCCTCCTCCCACAGAGTCACCAGCTCTTCGGGAAAGACCCCCATTTCGCTGTGACTCCTGTTCAGGAACTGCTCCTTCGAAATACCGGACTGGGCCTCCATTTCACTGTTCACATAGATATGCCTGTGGTTACGGTCGAAATGCATAATCACATCTGGAGAGTTTTCGGCCAGTGCCCTGAAATGCTCCTGCGATTCAATCAGTGATTTTTCCAGCTCCTTCTGTTTATTAATATCCCTGGTAACCAGCAGGATGTAGGGTTTTTTATCGATATGAACAACAGAAATTGAATTGAGGGTCCAGAATCTCTCCCCCGATTTTGTAATGTTTCGCCATTCAAATGAAACCGGACCTTCGGCAGCTGCTGTTTTTACATACTCCCTTGCACGATCAACAGTATACCCCTCATCGGCTGCAGAATATGCATCCAGGTCCAGCGACTCCATATCCTCTTCCGATACCCCGAAGATCTCAAGTAACCGGGGATTGTAATCTGTAATCTTTCTGGATTCGAAATCGAAAAGAAGGATGCCGTTATGAACCGAGTTAAAAATGGACATATACCTGTCCCTCGACACTCTCACTGCACGCTCCGCCTCCTTACTCTGTTTGAAAAGGTTGGCATACTTCTGTGAGGAGTAGACCGACGGAACCAGCTTATATAACTGCTCCTTCTGTATAAAATCCCATACACCCGACCTAAGTGTATCGGCTGCTTTCCTGGCGTTCTTCTCCCCCACCAGGTAGATGAGTGGTATCTCCGAGAGGTAGGGTTCCATCTCCTCCTCAATCATCTTGCGCTGATGATCGGGCAGGTCAAAATCTGCGATGACCAGATCGGGAGGATCATCAATCAATCTCTTTCTTACCTGTTCACGCTCTTTGCAGTGGCAATGATGCACATCTAAGTTACCCTTTTTCAGGGTAGCTAACACATCATCAGACACCTGAGGGTCCAGGTACCAAAAACAGGCACTTAGTTTCAGACCGGCCATCGGGTTTGATTCATTCCATGGTTATGATTCGAAAAATAGCTAAAAAATATTGAAACTCCATGATTTTTAATGCAGTGATATTAAGTATTAGATTGTATTTTTGTGGCAGTAAATGCACCATGAACCTTTCTGACCACCTGCACCATAAAGTATTTCGAATCATTGCATCTGTTGCCGCGGAGGAGCATACCCCTTCCTATGTGATTGGCGGATTTGTTCGGGATCTGCTTATCGAAGGTGCCGGTAACACTCCCAAAGATATCGATATCGTGGTGATTGGAAGCGGAATAGAGATGGCTGAAAAGGTCAAGCGCTCCATTGGTGAGGAGCTATCTCTCACTGTATTCAAAAATTTCGGAACAGCCATGTTAAAATGGGGAGATACCGAAATTGAGTTTGTGGGTGCCCGGAAGGAGTCCTACAGGCGCAACTCCAGGAAACCCCTGGTGGAGAATGGCACCCTGGAGGACGATCAGAACCGGCGCGATTTCACAATCAATGCAATGGCAATCTCACTGAATCCCGATAATTTTGGAGAGCTGCTGGATCCTTTTGGAGGGGTCAGACACCTGGAAGAGAAGGTTATTATCACCCCTCTTGAACCGGGCTCCACGTTTTCGGACGATCCGCTGAGGATGTTAAGGGGCATCCGTTTTGCCACCAGGCTCGGGTTCGACATCGACCCGGCAACGCAAAACGCTATCCATCAGTACCGTGAACGAATCGGTATTGTGTCACAGGAGCGGATTACCGATGAACTCAATAAGATCATTGCAACGAAGCAGCCAGGCAAAGGCTTCCAGCTACTGGATCAAACCGGGTTGCTTGAAATGATTTTGCCCGAGCTGCACCAGTTGAAAGGTGTGGAGGAGGTAAATGAGCAGCTCCATAAAGACAACTTCCTTCATACCCTGGAGGTACTTGATAATATCGCCCTGAAGACGGACGACCTGTGGCTCAGGTGGGCCGCACTGCTCCACGATATTGCCAAACCCCGGACCAGGAAGTATGAAACGGGTACCGGGTGGACCTTCCATGCACATGAGTTTATCGGGGCCAAAATGATCCCGGGTATCTTCAGAAGATTGAAACTGCCACTCAATGAGAAGATGAAATATGTGCAGAAGCTGGTTCAACTCCACCTTCGCCCCATTATACTGTCGCAGGATATAGTCACCGATGCGGCTATAAGACGACTGATCTTTGATGCCGGAGAGGATCTGGAGGACCTGATGACGCTCTGTGAAGCAGATATTACCTCCAAAAACCCACGGACGGTAAAACGGCACCTGAGGAATTTCCAGATTGTGAGGGAGAAAATTATTGAGCTGGAGGAGCGGGATTCCATCCGCAACTTCCAGCCACCCATCTCAGGCGATGATATTCAAAAAGTATTCGGTATCCCGCCATCACGTCCGGTGGGCATTATTAAGAATGCCATCAAAGAGGCTATTCTCGATGGTGAGATCCCCAACAATTTTGAGGCTGCCTGCCAGAAGATGGTTGAGATAGGAGAAGCAATGGGACTCACCGTCCATCAGGAACTGAAAAGAGAGGATGAGTGAAATGCACCACCATGGGCAGGTGATCGCTGATCCCTCCCCTGTAGAGATACCCTTCATAGGTTCGTTTGGGTTTTAACCCTCCAAATTGCTGATCCTCAGTCAATAATGAGGGCAGTTGAAGAGTGGTCACCGTGACCAGGTATCGCTGTAACGATTGAGAAGCCAGGACCTGGTCAATTGGACTCCATTTACCCCTGTACTTATAGGTACCCCTCCCACCCTCCGGATGGAGTGGCGTGAGGGAGTCACCCCCAAACCTCGCTTTTCTTATTGGTTCCATGGAGTAACCCTCGTACTCATCATTGAAATCGCCTGCTGCCAGGATCAAACCCCGGCTTCTGGCTCTGTATACCGAATCCATACAGTGCACCAGCTGTTCGGTCTGTATCCTCCTCAGTTGTGCCGTAGCACCAGCTCCACTGTATTTCGAGAGCAGATGCACCAGAAACAGATCCAGGGTATCACCGTCCCAATAGAGCGAGATATGCATCATATCCCTGGTCGCAAGAACAGGGGGCCTGAATGGAACAGTCTCCCACTGAACAGATTCGATCCTCCCGTTTCGATAGAGACAGGCCACATCCATTCCACGGTGGTCGGATCCCTCCTTGTGAAGGTAGCTGTATTGGTACGGAGCCAGGATGGGATGAGCGGTCAGTTCCTCCAGAATAAGGGCATTTTCCACCTCACACAGGCCCACCAGTTCAGGAGGTTCACCTCCGCCCGATGCAATAATCACCTTGGCCAGTGCAGTGAGTTTCTTACGGTACCTGGACCAGGTCCAGTGTCGGACCCCTTCAGGGGTAAACTCATCGTCGCCCGGAAGAGAATCATTTTCCGGATAAAACAGATTCTCAGCATTGTACCAGACAAAACAGAGATCACCTCTGATACTGTTCTGGGCCTGCAGCTCAAAGGCACTGTTATAAATCAGCAAAAACAGGGCACACATAGTTGAGAGCCTCATATGAACTAGATGTCCGGAACCGCAACAGATCAGCCTATTCCCCGATCCTTTCATAGGCCCCCAGGTCGGGAGCATCATCATCCAGCCTGCTGTTCCCGTTCAGATCGAAAGGAACCTCAACCGCATGGGCGGGCAGGCCCGCATCGATGGCAGGAGAGAGGGTATCCAGTTCATAGACCACCGGAATCGAATCGAACAGGGGATTTTCATTGTTTATAATATTGCTGAAGAGCGGATCTGCTGTATAATCGAGACTGTCCGTATCGATGCGGGTCAGGCAATAATCGAACAGGTAGTTGAGCTGCAGGTTGTCATAACTCTCAATCAAAAGCTCCATGGAGTGCGAACCGTAAATGATGGAGTTTCTGAATGCAGCATTTTCAAATTCACCACCCTTATAGAGCAGCAGGTTTCCATCCTCGTCATAGGTAACAAAATAGTCGGCGAGCATCAATGCAGGCAGTTGCCTGTTGGAGAAACCGGTTGGCCAGAAGTTGGCAAATGTGCAGTGTGTAAACTTATAATCCCCTCCGTAATTCAGTGCCAGACAACTCCCCCCGCAGTCGCCCACAACCAGGTTGCTCCCGGTTACAGCAGCATTCAATGCATAGATACCGCTGGAACTCATGCGGTTGATAACGGTATTGTTGATCTCCAGATCGGGCATCAATCCCGACTCCGGCGATGCACTGATCAGGACCCCTATGGTACCGTTCCGTATCTCCGTATGTGAGATCCGGTTGCTGTGACTGCTTCCCATAAGGTATATCAGTCCCCACTGCCCGGGGATATGATCATAAAACTCCTCCAGCCGGTCCCCTCCAAACCAGACCGGCTCTTCCACTGTGCCATTCACCTGCAAAGAGCCAGCAACATAAATCGTTGCATACTTATGCAGATGCACCATCACACCCGGATCGATGGTCAGAGAGGCCAGCGAATCCACATATAGATAATCGATGATCAGGTAAGGTTTACCGGCCGGCCAGGTGGTTGGCTGATCAATCTCCACACCACCTATCATATGAACATCCTGTCCCCATGCCACCAGGTC
>JAGLTY010000100.1 GCA_023135025.1 Bacteroidales bacterium
GTACCAGGATCCCGATGGCAAGTTGCTCTTCGTGGAGTCGGTCCGGACCGTGGAAGAGTCCGGAGAAGGCTTTATCTATTATATGTGGCAGTGGAAAGACGATTCGACACGGATTGTACCCAAGCTCTCCTATGTCAGGGAGTTTCAATCGTGGAACTGGATCGTGGGAACTGGAATATATCTGGAAGATGTCACACTGGAGATCCGCTCACTGAAGAACCGGTTGTTGCGGGTGGTCCTGATAATCACCCTGGTCATCAGCATCCTTCTGGCATTTATGATCAGACAGAGCCTGGGAATTGAACGAAAGAAAAAAGCTGCGGAAGATGCGCTTCTCCTCTCCAGGGAGAAATATAAGTCACTGGTGGAGGCAGCCACAGAAGGGACACTGATGATGGTAGAGGGTAAATTTGTTTTTTCAAACTTCCGCTTCAGCGATCTCAGTGGCTACACTCCTTCAGAGGTAGAATCCCTGCGGTTCGAAGAGCTCTTCAGCCTTAAATGGGAGAGCCTCGCCGCTGATTTCAAGGATCCTAAAAAATCAATCTCCCGCGAAACCCTGTTGAACTGCAATGAGAACAGAAAGAAGGAGGTGGTGATCTCCGCCTCCATGATCACCTATGCTGAACAGACCGGGTATATCATCGTTATCAAGGAGGTAAGCAGCCAGATGCAGTTTGAAAAGAATAGTGAACTGCTGTCCGGAGAGCTACAGACCCTGCTGCTGATGATGCACCAGCCCCTGAAAGCGATCGCCAGGGAGATCAGGCGGGTTCACGCCGATGCCTCTGTCAGGGAGGCTGTAAGGATCATGACCAGGAAACGGTGCGACGTCCTGTTCGTCAATCACGGCGAGAAGATTGTGGGCGTGATCAACCAGCACGATCTCACCGAAAGGGTGCTGGCAACCGGTTTGGATCCAGATAAAAAAGTGATTGAGATCATGACCTCGCCGGTGATCACCCTGCCCGAAAATGCACTGCTGTATGAAGGATTGCTCACCATGAAGAAAAGGGGGCTCTCCCATATAGCACTGATGGGTCCCAATAAGAAAATAAGAAGCGTGGTCGGTTTCCGGGAGATTGGTGGAATACAGGAAAATCTGGCAGGTTTTCTGATCAAGGAGATTTCAGTTGCCGAAGGGGTGGAGCAACTCAAACGAATTTACAGGCGTCTGCCTGTCCTGGTAAAGGCGCTGACTGAAAGCGGCGGACAGACCGGTATCATTACCCGGATCATCTGTTCTGTAGGAGATGCCATACACAGGCGCCTCATCGATCTTGCCATGGAGGAACTTGGACCGGCTCCATGCAAATTCGCCTTTGTTGCCATGGGAAGCCAGGGCAGGGGTGAACAGACCCTGGCCACCGACCAGGACAATGCCATCATTACAGTGAATATGCAGGAGAGTTACAGGCAGGAGGCACAGACCTACTTCCAGGTGCTGGCCAATAAGGTCAATAATGAGCTGGATGCGGTAGGGTACCGCTATTGCCAGGGAGAGATCATGGCCAAAAATCCCAAATGGAACCGGGATCTGAATGGCTGGAAAAAGTATTTCAGCGACTGGATTGGGAACAGCAATCCTCAGGATATCCTCGATGCTGCCATCTTCTTCGATTTCCGGTGTATCTATGGCGAAAAAATCCTGGTTGATCAGCTTCGTACCCATGTGAATAAAGCCTCGGAAGGTAAAGCTGTTTTCTTTTACCATATGGCCCGCTCAATCAACCAGATGAAGATTCCGGCGAAACTCAATGAACGTCCCATGGACATGAAAAAGATCCTGCTACCGGTCACCTCCTATATCAGGCTCTACGCCATCCGCGAAAATCTGTCTGTAACAGGCAGCACAGAACGGGCAGCACTGCTTCTTGAGAAGGGAATCTTCGACCCAACCCTCTACGAAGAGCTGATACAAGCGTTCGATTTCATCACACATCTGCGCATCAGAAGCCAGGCAGCAAGTATCGCCCGCAACGAGGCACCCGGGAATATAACAGACTCCCGACTGCTTGACCGGATCGAAACAATTACCCTGAAAAAGCACCTGCATGATATTGCCGGTCTGCAAACCAGACTAAGCGGAGAATTCAGCAGTGCCGAGTAAAAGCATAACTCTATATTCGAAATCCTTTATAAAATGAAAAAAACGATCTTACTTCTTTTTCTGACCATTCCCTTTGGCCTTATTGCCCAGGAAGCGCAAGAAGCAGATGCACTGGTCTCTCCCAGAATCGCTAAACGTGAAATAACCGTTGGCGGAGATAAGGCCCATATTTCCGGATACAGTAACCAATCCATCCAGTCGGCCATCGATGCCCTTGAAAAAACCGGAGGAACTGTTATCCTGAATCCCGGACACTATACAATTTCTGCTCCGGTCCGGCTGAAGAGCAATGTAGATCTGATAGGGTCCGGCGAAGAGACCGTGCTAAAAAGAGAGAGGGGCATACAAAAAAAGTATATTGTTGATGCCGATTACGGTGAACTGAAACTGACGGTTGAAGATTCGGATGACTTTGAGATAGGAATGAAAGTACAGGTAACCGATGACAAAAATAGCGGATGCTGGAATGTTTCTACAGCATACATCACCGATATAGAAAATGATGTGATCTATATTGACAGAGGATTGATCCGCGATTACCGGTCCGATCTGAATGGGCTGCTGTCCAATGCCTCTTCTGTGATTGAGGTGATTGAGGCGGAGAACAGCTCCATTTCAAATTTGGTGATCGATGGCAACCGGAGTGAAAACTTCTTTGCTGATGGGTGCAATAGTGCGGGTGTATTGATTTTCAAATCAAAAAAGATCGTTGTTGACCATGTGCAGGTGAAAGATTTTAATGGGGAGGGGATCAGCTGGCAAATTACGGAACATGTCACGGTGAAAAACTGTGAGATTTCAGGCAGCGGGAATACCGGATTGCACCCGGGAACAGGATCACCTTTCTCTATCATTGAAAACAACGATGTGCATCACAACGATCGGGATGGATTGTTTATTTGCTGGCGGGTATATCAAAGCAGGGTAACAGGGAATAAATTCCACCATAATGGCCGTTTTGGCTTGTGTACGGGCCACAAAGATTCCGATGTACTGTTTGAGAACAATCACATATTTGAGAACAGAAGCGATGGTGTTCATCTTCGGGGAGAGAGAGAAGCCAATGCACCACACAGAAACAGATTTACCGGGAATACCATTGAGAATAACGGAACAGTCGAAGGTGGTTATGGTTTTTCCATAAATTCACCAGCCGAAGATCTGGTACTGAAAGAAAACGTTTTCAAAAATTCAACCGGATCACAAAAAGCTGCGATATATGTGCATGAAGCAGGCTTAAAACCGGATTTAAATAATAACCAGTTTGATAAACATGAACTGGGTGAACTGATATTCGAAACACCTGTATCAAAAGTAAAACCGGAACAACCATTAAATCCTGATGCCATGATGATTGATTATCAACCCATCGGAGAATTCCATACAGATCTGTCACCTCAAACCGGTGCCCCGCGACAGGGAGTGTTGGTTCCTGAAAACCGGGGGATCATTGAAATTTATCCTGCATATGAAGAGGCGATGCAGGGTCTCGGGCAATATGAGTATATCATCGTTTTGTACCATATGCATATGTCAAAAAAGTGGTACCCCGTGGTAAGACCTCCTTCCAGCAACAGAGAGTTTGGCCTGTTTGCTACCCGATCCCCGAACAGACCAAATTCCATCGGTCTTGGAGTTATTAAGCTGGAGAAAGTAACGGGCCGTCAACTGCATGTAAGTGGGATTGATGCATACAATGGAACACCGGTTCTGGATATCAAACCATGGCTCCCTTCCATCGATTGTCCGGACAGACAATCTAATCTCAACATTGAAAAAGATCTGGGAATCAAAGAATAGTTAATCACCAGGCTCTATAAACGATCAGTGGCAGATCCGATTCAAAATGTAATATGAAGCTATCTGCCGTCGCTTCATTCAGAGTGGCTCTGTACCAATTGGACAGCTGCAAATCATTCAATGGATATTGCAGTCCGGTTGATGTAACCCGCGTGCTGTTATCAATGGAGAAGATTGAGATTTTCTGCCCGGCATACGACTGCTCATGTTCACCACTACGAACCCTAGAAAACATCCCATAATCTGATATGATCCGCACATCAATGTGGGGTAAATATTCAACCATCAGGGAAATATTTCCCAGGGTATGGTCCTCTCTCATTCCTGTGGCCCCAAGGATAGTGACAGATGGATACCCCTTCTCAATACAATAATGAACCGCCTTGGTCAGATCGTTGCTCTCCTGTTCATTGGAATGAATCATAACGGATGCATATTGCTCTCTGACTTCATCAGAAACTGAATCCATATCCCCGATAATCACATGGGGTGACATTCCAAATCCGACCAATTTATCGGCTGCGCCATCGCAACAGATCAACAGCTCTGCCGCTTTCAACAGATCCAGTCCCTGGCGGGCCGTTGGGAATAGCCCGTTGGCCAGTATGACAATTTTATTCTCCCTTTTCATCTTCAACCCTGTTATTCATCGATCTCTTCCATTCCATATATCCATAAACCGCCATCCCGGCATAGACTGCATAGAGGATGACAGTTGGATACAATCCTTTGTAAATATAGAGTCCAATGCTTACAACATTGGCAATAATCCATAAAAACCACTGTTCAATGATTTTTCGGGTCAGCATCCAGGTGGCCACAATGGCCAGTGCAGTGGTAAAGGAATCGCCCAGTGGTACGGTGGAGTCGGTATACCTGTCCAGGACAAAATAGATACCCACCCAGGAGAGTGCAAAAGTGAGGAAAAGCAAAAAGAGCTGTTGCCTGTTGATTCTGACCACAGGAAGCTCCCCTTTCGCTCTCTTTGATCCACCCCTGCTCCAGTAATACCAGCCATAGATACTGATCAGGACATAGTAAACCTGAAGGCCCATATCGGCATAGAACTTACCGGCAAAGAAGATATAGACATAGGCTGCCGAGGTGATGATTCCCAACGGCCAGAGCAATCTGTTCTGCTTCACCTCAAGAATCACATAGAGAATGCCTGTAACTACACCGAATATCTCAATCCACATAGAACCCCATTCCAGAATTGATTAGAATCTTAAACTCACCTTGGCCAGGTAATTAATGGTTGCCTGGGGGAAGTATGCCGACCAGTAATACTCCTCACCATCCTGCCACCACGTTCCTCCATAAGCATTGTTTTCGTATAGGGTATTAAAGAGATTGTTGACCTGGAACTGTAAACCAACTACGCCAATTTTCTTGACAGGAAATGAGTAATCGAATCTCAAACTGTTCACAAACCAGGCATCCAGCTTCATATTATCATTCATGGTATTGACAAAATACTGTTCACTCACATACTGACTGATAAAGTGTAGTTCCATGGACTTTGCCAGGTGAAAAGCAATGTCGCTCGAAGAGATCACCGATGGCGAATAGGCGATATCCACCTTCCCCAGTGCTCTTGAGGTAGCTGTTCCCTCCCAGGTCGACGAGCTATAATCGACATAAGACTCCACAAAATCCTTGATTCTGTTCCTGCTCAGGGTAAGGTTGGCATTCCACTCCAGGAAGGAAAAAGGCTGTATCCCAATGCTCAGTTCAACTCCAGCCCTGTAACTTTTATCCACATTGGTCATGATCGGGTAACCATCCTGACTCAACTCGCCCGTGGGTACAAGTTGATTGTTATAATCCATATAATAGAGGTTGACTGCAGCAGCCAGTGCGTGAGAGGAGAAGGCATAACCAAGCTCCAGGTCCCTGAGTTGCTCCGCCCTGGGAGTTGATTCGGGATCGCCGGTTGCATCTTTAAAATTCTGCCGGGTAGGCTCCCTGTTCCCTATCGAAAAGGAGGCATAGGCATATTGAGTGGCATTGATCTCCAACTGGGCCCCCAGCTTTGGATTGAAAAAGTGGAAGGTGTGCTCCTGGTCAAGCTCACGGTTATAACCGTCGTCGTCGATACCCTCCAGCAGGTAGTTGACATAGCGGTATTGGACATCTGCAAAAAGATTCAGTCTGTTGGTAACCTGGTAATTGGATTTGACATACAGATTTCCGTCCCACTTTTCAGCACTATTTTTGTACCACTCATGCTCCTTCTCAGTATCGCCTGCATACCTCATCCAGATAATTTCACCAAAGTGATCACCCACATACCTGTTCACTCCGCCGCCACCAATAAGCTTTAACCGGTCCCTGGAGTAGATCAGGGAGAAGACTCCTCCATAAAAATCATTATCCAGCCACTTCTGCCTGATCAGATCTGTATGGGTAATGGTATCGTTTTCCACAACAATATCTGGCAAATAGTAATCTGCCACAGCTTCATCCTGTTTAAATTGCTCGTAGTATCCCCTGCCATCCACATAAAACAGTGCGGCATTCAACAGGAGGTTTTCGGAGAGATTGGTAGAGTAGACCAGGTGATAATGGTTCTGCCAGTAGTTATCTGTCTGGTTTTCGTAGTAGCGGTTTTCACCTGAAGGGGTCACATACTGTCCGGCCGGGTTATAGGTTCTGTTGGTATCGAGCGTGACCTCGTTCACCCCCCACCAGCTGATACCCGAATGCTGCTCACCCAGGATAACATTGGCCTTCATTCTGCCCCTCTTTGTAAAATAGGTTCCTGTAAACTGCATGGATTGATTGTCAGAAGAGGCATAATCAACATATCCATCGGATTTCATATTGGAATAGCGAAAATCCAAAGCAACCCTATCCTTGATCAGTCCCGTGCCCGCCTTCACCGTATTGATCCAGGTATTGTACGAACCAAATGTGCTGCTGAGATCTGCGTATGCTTCCCTGGAAGGTGTCGCTGTCTGCATATTGACAGTAGCCCCAAAAGCGGCCGCCCCGTTGGTGGAGGTCCCCACCCCCCGCTGTACCTGGATACTGCTTAATGAGCTTGAAAATGCAGGCATATTCACCCAGAAAACCTGCTGCGATTCTGCATCATTCAGGGGAATGCCATCAACGGTAATATTGATTCTGCTGGGATCGGCCCCCCGGATGCGAAAGTTTGTATATCCAATTCCTGTTCCCGATTCGGACGACTGAACCAGTGAAGGAGTTAAGCTCAAAAGGTACCCCATATCCTGACCCATATTCCGGGCAGCGATCTCCTCCTTCTCCATATTCTCATAGGCCATGGGTGTTTTGTTTCCTGCCCTTGTGGCCCTGACCACCACCTCGTCGGCAATAAACACCGAAGTCTGCAAAACAACTTCATAGCGCTCCTTAAATGGAGGAACCACCTCAAAAACATAGGAATCGTATCCCATATAAGAGACCCTGATCTC
>JAGLTY010000101.1 GCA_023135025.1 Bacteroidales bacterium
CCTCGAAGCGAAAGGGAATGGTGACTATGGCAACAGTCAGTATTCCCATCTCTTTCGCAGTACTGGCAATCACAGGCGCGGCGCCGGTGCCGGTTCCTCCACCCATGCCGGCGGTAATAAAGACCATGTTGGTATTACTGGATAGTACCTCCCTGATCCTGTCGATGCTCTCTATGGCGGCTTCTCTTCCAATCTCAGATTTGCTGCCGGCACCTCTCCCCTCTGTTAGCACATCACCCAACTGCAGTTTGACAGCCACAGGACTATTGTGCAGCGCCTGTGCATCGGTATTACACACCACAAAGTTCACATCCCGGATCCCCTTCTTGTACATGTGGTTCACCGCGTTGCTTCCACCGCCTCCAACACCTATTACCTTGATAACGGATGACCGCTCGGGCGGCAGATCGAAATTTATTAAATCTTCCATGGGTTTGCTTTTTCTACATTTTCACATCAGTCTCATCAAAAATATCACTCAGGGTGTTCTTTATATTTTCCAGGATCTTGCCCTTCTTCATCCCTTTCCTGATCCTTTTCTCCTCAACCACCTCTTCAGCCGGTTCATGCTCTTCGCTCTCCAGAGGCTGGTTCATTTTCATCGCCTCCTGCTTCTCATCATAGTACTCCAGACCCTTTAACAGGAGTCCCACCGAGGTTGAGAACATGGGCTGATTGATCTCGTCGGAGGAGTCAGCAGCCATCATTTCGCCCGGAAAACCAATACGTACATCCATCCCTGTTTTAAACTTCACCAGCTGGTTCAGGTGTCTCAGCATGGAGCCACCCCCTGTAAGAACGATACCGGCACTCAGGTTCTCCATATAGCCTGAATTCTCGATTTCATAGCTGACCGCATCGATGATCTCCTCCATGCGCGACTGGATAATATAGGCCAGGCTCCGGAAGCTGATCTCCTTTGGTTCCCTTCCGGAAATCCCAGGTATGGTGACCACCTTATCGTCCTGGGCCAGGTCGCCCAGCGCCGATCCAAACTGGATCTTCAGCGATTCTGCCTGCCGTTGTAAAATGGCGCACCCCTCTTTGATATCACGGGTAATCACATTGCCCCCAAAAGGGATCACGGCAGTATGGCGGATCACATCATCATAATAGACCGCCACATCGGTGGTGCCACCTCCAATATCCACCAGGGCCACACCTGCCTCCTTCTCATCGTCGGTCAGCACCGAAGCACTGGAAGCCAGGGGCTCCAGCACAAGCTGTTTCACATCAAGTCCAACCCTGTTAATACATTTTTCGATGTTTCTGGCCGAGGAGATCTGACCGATTACTATATGGAAATTGGCCTCCAGCCGCTTCCCGAACATCCCTACCGGGTTCTTCACACCGGTCTCATTGTCGACGATATAACTCTGTGGGAGCACATGAAGAATCTCCTCGCCTACATCCACAGGGATCTTATGCATGTCGTCGATCAGGTTTTGCAGATCATCGCGGGTAATCTCAACATCGTAGGAGTCGCGGTTGATATATCCCCTGTTCTTTACAGATTTGATATGCTGTCCGGCGATACCTACAAAAACTTCATTGAATTTAATTTCCGATTGCTCACTGGCTTCGGAAGAGGTGGTCTGAATTGCATTGACGGTCTCCTCGATATTTAACACAACCCCTCGTTTGACACCTTTGGAAGGAGTCTGACTGATGCCCAGGACTTCCAGTTTGCCCTGTTCATTCAAGCGGCCTACCAGGCTTACGATTTTGGTTGTACCGATGTCTACCGCAGCTACAATCTTTTCATTTGTTGCCATAGTCTTAACGTTTAGTACATATTACTTGATTGGTATATTTCAAATTAATGGTTCCATAACTGTTCCATCCATAAGCTGAGAGTCCCTGTTGGTATAGCAGTTCCAGGTTTCTCAATTTTTTCTCCCACTGCTCCATGCTCCCCATCAGAATCTGATGTGCACCTACCCTGGGAATCAATTCATACTCCCCCCTGCGGTTCACATAGAGCTGTACGATCTGTTCACTCCAGAAGGGATGTTTTGTCACATAGGTGCAGAAGCGGTAGATCTCACGAAGTTGATCTCCTCCCGTATCACTCCCGTCTGAAGCGTCAATGTTTCCCGATACCAGGAGAATATGTGGGACAAATTGATTCGATAGAGGCAGCATCTTTCCTTCGGTATCGAGATAGAAACCCTGCCTGCCTTCCGGCATGATCCTTACCAGTGGAACGCTCTGTTCCAGTCTTATCTCCATCCTTCCGGTCACATCAGTGCTCACTTCTGCTCTCCTGATATAGGCATTCTCCTCCAGGAGCCTCTCAAGCTCCCTGGTATTGATCTCTTTCAGCGGATAGCCCTGCAACTGCATCCCTTCCGAGCGGAACATGGCCCTGATATCCGGATCGGTCACAAACCTGCTGTGAACTGTATCGGAAAGCACTACATCGATGCGGTTACACAGCACCTGTTCCGCTTCACCGGAGATAAATCCCAGGATCACCACAAACCATGCAGCAATTCCTATCCAGGTCAATATTTTTAAAATCCTGCGTATCATATTCTCATGCACCACTCTTGAAGTGGTCTCACAAACTGGTTAATATCTCCTGCTCCCATGGTTACCAGCACTTCGGGGTCCCTCTCTTTCACCACCCTTAAGAGCTGCTCCTTTGCAATAAGTACCTTTTCATTTATCCGAACCCTCTCCAGAAGCATACCTGCGGTTACTCCGGGGATCGGCTCTTCCCTGGCCGGGTAGATCTCCATCAGAATCAATTGATCGAGCATCTCCAGACTCCTTGCAAATTCATCCGCAAAATCGCGGGTCCTGGAGTATAGATGGGGCTGAAAGATCCCGGTTATCTTCTTGCCCGGGAAGAGTGCCCTGACTGAGGAGAGAAAGGCCGTGATCTCTGTTGGATGATGTGCATAATCGTCGATATAGACCCTCCTCTCATTGCGAACCTGCACATCAAACCGCCGCTGCACTCCCTGATAGTCCGACAGGGCATGGGCAATACTTTCCGGTGCAACACCCATCTGGTGCGCCACTGCCACAGCTGCCAGGGCATTCTCCACATTAAACATCCCCGGTATATGCAGTTTGATCTCCGGAAGAACCAAATGGGGTGTAACCACTGTAAAGCTGTAGCTCAGGTCGTCTAAGGTCAGACTCTCAACATGGTAATCGGCCCCTTTCTGATCGACCGAGTATGTATAACAGGTCACATGGTCGGGTATCGCCGGAGTGAGCCCGAACTTCAAAATCAGTTTTCCCTTCTCCCTGATCTGGGCGATATAGGACTCAAATCCCCTGCGTATGTTCTCTTCCGAATGGTAAATATCCAGGTGGTCCGCATCCATAGAGGAGACCACCGCTATTTCCGGGAAAAGAGTCAGGAAAGAGCGGTCATACTCATCCGCCTCAGCGATGATTACTTTTGAGGCAGGGTCGAGATAGAGATTGCTGGAGTTGTTTTTGCTGATGCCGCCCAGAAACGCATTGCATCCCAGGGTCGATGAGTGAAGGATATGGGCCAGCATAGCAGAGATGGAGGTCTTTCCATGTGTACCAGCCACACCTACACCCCTGCCTGTATTAAAGACCTCTCCCAGTGCCACCGATCGTTTGATCACCCGGAATCCTCCCCTGCGAAAATAGTTCAGTTGCTGATGTTTTTCAGAAACAGCCGGAGTATAGATCACCAGGGTACGCTCCGGGTTCCGGAACACTCTGGGAATAAGCTGCGACCGGTCCTCAAAATTGATATCAATCCCCTCATAAACTAGTTGATCGGTCAGTGTGGTGGAGACCCGGTCATACCCGGCCACCGCCTTGCCCTGACTTATAAAATAGCGGGCCAGGGCACTCATTCCGATGCCGCCCGCACCAATAAAATAGACACTATCAAGATTTGTCCAGATCATTGTTCAATCAATATTTTTTGCACCTCGGCAGCGATCCTCTGAGATGCATCGACAATGCCGAGTTGTATCTTGTTCTTTGATAACTTCTCTTGCTCTGTCCGATCCTCCATCAGTTTGAGCATCCGGTCCACCAGCTGTTCCCCGGCTTCAGCATCGGGAACCATCAGGGCCGCACTCTTGTTTACCAGCGATTCAGCATTATGTGTCTGATGGTCCTCAGCCACATTGGGCGAAGGCACAAGGATCACCGGCTTACCCACAATACACAGCTCGGAAATGGTGATGGCTCCGGCACGGGAGACAATGACATCTGCCACTCCGTAAGCCAGGTCCATTCGTGAAATAAATGGTATCACACGGATATTCTTTCGGCCGCTGGCCCTGACCTTCTCTTCCACCTCCCGGTGATAGAACCTTCCACACTGCCAGATCACAACCAGATCGTCCCTGTTCAGTTTTTCCACTCCTTCCATGAAACTCCTGTTCAGCGTACGGGCACCCAGACTTCCGCCCACCACAAGGCACACCCTCTTTCTCCTATCAATTTCAAATTCACTGTACCCCTCCTCCGGATTGGAGCTAAGGTTCAACAGATGCTGGCGAACAGGATTCCCCGTGATCACAATCCGGTCTGCCGGAAAATAGCGTTCCATCTTTTCATAGGCCACACAAATGGTACGGGCCGAACGGGCAAGCAGCCGGTTGGTCACACCGGCATATGAGTTCTGCTCCTGGATCAATATGGGCACACCCTTCCTGGCTGCAGCTTTCAGAATTGGTCCGCTGGCATATCCGCCCACACCAACTGCCAGATCAGGAGAAAACTGCCCCACGATCCTGCGGGAACGAATCAAGCTTACAATAAGTTTATAGAAGAAAGAGATGTTTTTCAGGCTAAGTCTGCGCTGGAATCCTGCCACCGGCAGTCCTACTATGGAATATCCGGCTTCGGGAACCTTCTCCATCTCCAGTTTACCCAGTGCTCCCACAAACAGAAACTCCATACCCGGATCCTTCTCCTTCAGTGCATCTGCGATGGCGATGGCCGGGAACACATGTCCACCGGTCCCGCCTCCTCCAATCAGTATGCGATATGGTTGTCTCCTATCCATCTACTTCAAATTCGGTCCGTTTATTACCTCTCTCCTTAACTGTTGCTGTGGCCGGAACAGCAGCCTGGGTGGCAGCCGGATCAACATGACCCTCAGCTGCAGCCTCTTCCCCGGGTTCCTCTGCCTCTCCGGGCATCTCTTTTGTTCCCCAGCTCACCGACAGGATCATCCCGGTGGCCATACTGGTAAAGAAGATGGATGAACCACCCATACTTACCAGTGGCAGGGTCTGACCGGTCACCGGCACCAGTCCAACTGCCACAGCCATATTTACAAAGGCCTGCAATACAAGCCCCATGGAGAGGCCAAAGGCCAGGAAGGCCCCATAAGTGCTTTTGCTTCGGCGGATAATCATTCCAGCCCTGAAAAAGAGCCATAAATATAGTGCAATCACCAGTATCCCCCCAACCAGGGTACCATACTCTTCGATAATGATTGCATAGATAAAATCGGAGTAGGGATGTGGCAAAAGGTTACGCTGTGTACTGTTTCCGGGCCCCTTCCCGAACAGACCTCCCTGCACAATGGCCACCTTGGCCTGGTCGGCCTGGTAGTTGTCACCCTCGCCATCCACATAATTCTCGATCCGGTTCTTCCAGGTGGAGATCCGGCCCTCGCTGTTTAGCAGCAGCGCCCCGCCGATAAAAATTGATAAAGCAAAGAGCCCTGTAAAGATCATCAATGCCAGGTACCTGACCGGGATTCGTCCCACGAACATCAGGCTGAATGCGGTTACAAAAACAATAGCTGCCGTAGAGAAGTTGGCCGGTAGAATCAAAGCACAGGTTCCGATAATGGCCAGGGATATCTTTCCAAAGACCCCTTTAAAATCCTTGATATTGTTCTGGCTCACAGAAAGGATCTTGGCCAGGTACATCACCAGTGCAATCTTGGCAAAATCGGAAGGCTGTATAGTGAGTCCGGTACCCGGAATCTGCAACCAGCGGGTGGCCTCATTGATATTGCTCCCAGCAATCAGGGTAAGGATCAGCAACGGAATGGCCAGGTAGAGGGCAAAGATAGATACCCTGCTGAAGATGCGGTAGGGAACCAGGTGCACAAAGAATATAATCAACACGCCCAGCAGGATAAATTTAAGCTGTCGAAACAGGTAAAAGAAGGTATTACCCGACCGGTGCTGGTAAGCCAGCGATCCGGTTGAGCTATAAACCGACAACAGGGAGATCACCAGGAGGATCAATACCACTATCCAGATGATCCTGTCGCCTTTTATGTACCTTCTGATCTTCATTTCATTTTATTATCAGAGACCCCTGACTGCACTCTTAAACTGCCGTCCCCGGTCCTCATAACTCTCAAACAGGTCAAAGCTGGCACAGGCAGGTGACAGAAGCACAGTCTCCCCATCCCTGGCCAGGTAATAGGCAGCCTTAACCGCCTCCTCCATATTCCTGGACTCTACAATAGATTCCACTTTCCCACTGAATGCCTTGATTACGCGATCGTTGTCCTTGCCCAGACAGACAATGGCCTTCACCTTATTCTCCACCAGGTTAGAGAGCACGCTGTAATCATTGCCCTTGTCCACTCCCCCTACTATCCAGACGGTATTGGCTTTTACACTCTCCAGGGCATACCATGCAGCGTTTACATTGGTGGCCTTTGAATCATTCACAAAGTTGATCCCGTGTACCTTCATTACTGTCTCCAGACGGTGTTCCACTCCCTGGAAATCCATCAGAGCCTCGCGGATCACATCGTTGCGGATCTTCAGAACGTTCCCCGCTATTCCGGCGGCCATGCTGTTGTAAGTGTTGTGCCTTCCCTTCAGTGAGAGCTCCTGCACAGACATGTTGAAGTCCACATCTTCAAATTCGATGCGAAGTTCCTCCTCATTCTCCACCCAGGCCACATCATGATCCTTTTTCTGATAGGCAAACGGAAGCTGTTCTGCCCTGCTAACAATCTTTTCCAGCTCCTTGATGGTGATCTCATCGTCGGAACAGAAGACAAAGTACTCCTCCTCGGTCAGGTTCTGTGTGACCCGAAATTTAGAATCCACATAGTTCTGGAAATTGTAATCATACCTGTCGAGGTGATCGGGTGTGATATTGAGCAAAATGGCAATGTCTGCCTTGAACTCGTACATCCCGTCGAGCTGAAAGCTGCTTAGCTCCAACACATAGTAATCATACGCTTCCGTGGCTACCTGGAATGCGAAGCTGCGTCCCACATTTCCTGCCATACCCACATTCAGGCCAGCCTTGCGCATCATATGATGGATCAGTGAGGTGGTGGTGGTTTTGCCGTTGCTGCCGGTAATGCATATCTTTTTGGCATTGGTATAGCGCCCTGCAAATTCAATTT
>JAGLTY010000102.1 GCA_023135025.1 Bacteroidales bacterium
AAGAGATGATCTCATCAAACAAAACCTGGGTCTTGTCAAGACTCACCGCATTAATCAGCAGGTCAGGCGAAAAATCCATGATCTCCTCATAATAGAGGAACTTCCTCGAGTTAAAGAAGTACTTCAGTTTACTTCGATCCACATCAAATACACCCACTTCATAATCGAGGCAGAGCGACTCCACCAGCCATGAGCCCATGTTCCCGGCTCCGATAATTGCAATACGCATTCTACTTTATTCAGATTTGTGATTAAAAATTGGTCCTGCCTGTTGAGCCTGTAGCATGAAATCGGCTATCACTATGGCTGCAGCTGCCTCCACCACAACCGGAACCCGAAGGGCAATACAGGTATCATGCCTTCCTTCGATGCTGAGATCCTCCATCCGGCCTGTAACCATATTGATGGTACGCTGGGTCTGGTGGGTACTGGAGGTCGGTTTTACCACCACCCTGAAACAGATCTCGTTCCCGTTGGAGATTCCCCCGTTGATTCCCCCGGCATGATTGGTCTCGGTGGTTCCAGCGGTTGAAATAATATTATCGTTATGCTCACTTCCGGTCATTTTTGCAGCACGGAATCCGGCACCAAATTCAATACCCTTGATAGCGGGTATGGAGAAGACCATGTGACTCATCACCGCCTCAACGGAACTAAAAAAAGGTTCGCCAAGTCCCGCAGGCACCGATGCAATGGTGCATTCGATAATTCCCCCGATAGAGTCCTGGTTTTCAATGGCCCTGTCAAGTGCCGATTCAATATCACGACTGCCACCCACCTCCAGGATGGAGGATGAAATTGTTGTGGGAGCAATCATCTTTTTAGCGAGCACACCTGCTGCCACCAATCCCAGGGTCAAACGTCCCGAAAAATGTCCCCCACCACGATAATCCTGGTATCCTCCGAATTTCTGATGAGCTGTTAAATCGGCATGTCCGGGCCTGGGAATATCCTTCTGTTGGCTGTAGTCCCCCGATCGGGTATTGGTATTCTCAAACAGGACCATCAACGGAGCACCGGTGGTCCGATCGTTAAAAACACCACTCATGATACGCGGAATATCAGGCTCCTTCCTTGGGGTGGTCCCTTTTGCGCCGCTTTTCCTCCTGGAAAAATCGGCCTCGAAATCCGATTGTTTCAACGGAATACCTGCAGGACAACCATCGATCACGATGCCCACAGACTCCCCGTGTGATTCACCGAATATGCTGACTCTGAATAATTTACCGAATGAGTTCATGATTCATCAATCACTTTATAAAGTTCATTCAACTGTTTCACGGTTAACTGTCCCGGGGCAGTTTCTCCTCCTGCTCCTGTGGAAGCAAAGGTAAATTCTGCACCCAGGTAGGGTCCCATCACCCTGGTAATCCTGCCCTTAGGTCCCATCCCCAGAATCACCTTCTTTCCAGGCAGATCATAGAGACTCAGCAGGTTCCGGATATCCTCAGGAGCATTCACCCGGGTGGCTATTTTGGCAATCTCCCCCCCCTTTTCGTAACAGGCGATCATCACCGATTCCAGATCCTCCCTGTCGACGGTTCTTTTAAAATTGTGGTAGGAGATGATAACAGAGGTTCCTGCCTGCTCAGCAGCGCTGTTCAACAGCTCCATATCTTCGGCCGATGTCTCAATCTCAATATCCACGTAAGTTGCTCCCAGCTTCATCCCCGCTTTCAGCAATTCCACCCGCTCACTATCCCTATAGACTCCCGGCCGACAGGTAACGATGGTCTCAACGGCTTTGGGAAGTAGTGGAAAAAGCTTTGAAGGAGGCTCCCTGATCAGGTCGAGCCGCAACTCTATCAATCCGGCTCCCGATTTGATGGCCTGATCCAGTCCGGAGATATGTGCAACACTAACACAGATCATGGAGAATGGATTTTAGTTCCGATAACGCAATGGGCCTGATAATGGTGTTTCCCAATCCTTTCAGCAATACAAAGTGAACATCCTCTCCGCTCCTCTTCTTGTCTTTCCGGATGTTCTGATAGATCTCTTCAGGATCCAGTTCCATATGAGCAGGCAGCCCTGCAGAGAGAATTATCTGCTCTACCCGATCCACCTCAGAAGCGGAGAGGAGGCCCTGCAGGTGCGAAAGCCTGGCTGAAAGAACCATCCCCACACTCACAGCTTCTCCATGCAAGATACGTTTATAACGCTCGATAGCATGCCCGATGGTATGTCCGAAATTCAGGATCTTTCGAAGGTCTGACTCCTTTTCATCCTTCTGAACCACATCAGCCTTGAGGGCAACTGAAGTGTACACCACATGCTCCAGCACACCGATCTCCTGGTTCAGCAACGACTCCATTTGCTCCTCCAGGTACTCCAAAAACAGGATATCCCGGATAACACCGTATTTGATTACCTCGGCAATTCCGGAGACATACTCCCTGTTTGCCAGGGTTCCCAACAGTGAAAGATCACACCAGACAAAAGAGGGTTGCCTGATGTTTCCAACCATATTCTTATAGCCATCCAGGTTCACACCATTCTTTCCTCCGATGCTGGCATCCACCTGACCCAGCAGTGTGGTGCTGATAAAACCAAATGGTGTTCCCCTCAGGAAGGTAGAGGCCACGAAACCAGCCACATCTGTAGCTAGTCCGCCACCCACCCCAACGATCAGGGTGGAACGATCTGCCTCAAGAGTCACCAGCTCCCGGTAGATCTCTTCCACGGTTTGAAGGGTTTTATAGGACTCACCCGAAGGTATGGTGACAGATCTGAAGGGCTCAAAAATATCGTGGTGTTGACAGAGTACATTTTCATCTATCATCAAAATGGGCTCCTGCTCCAGCGTACGAAGACGTGAAGAGAGGAGCTCTCCAATAACAATTTCGGTTGCTCCTGCTGGTGTGGTCAGTTTAACCTGTTGCATCTGTTCTACTCTTCGTTCATCACACTGGTCTGGTGATTGATCGACTCCTGGTGAATGGAACGGAACAATTTAATAATAAACTCTTCACTAAGCCCCTTTCTGTTACCAAGATTTAACCTGGTTTTCAACATATCATCCCATCGCTTGGTCTGCAGGATGGTAATGTTGTTGACCTTTTTATGTGAACCGATCTTCTCCGAAACCGCCATCCGCTCCTCCAGAATATTGATGATCCGGTCATCCAGCTTATCGATCTGGTCACGCAACTCGGCCAGGGTCAGCATCAATTCCTCATTGATATCCGGATCACGGAATATCAGGCGATCAATAATCTTTTTCAGTCCATCGGGCGTCACCTGCTGCTTCGCATCGCTCAATGCCTTATCTGGATTGCAGTGGGTCTCAATGATCAATCCGTCAAAGTTCAGGTCCATCGCTTTCTGGGAGATGTCATAGAGAAACTCCCTGTTGCCACAGATATGACTGGGGTCGGTAATGATCGGCATTTCCGGAATCCTTCTGCGAAGCTCAATGGGAATCTGCCACTGGGGAACATTGCGATAGAGTGTCTTGTCATAGCTGGAGAAACCCCTGTGTATGGCTGCTATCTGTTTGATGCCGGCATTGTTGATCCTTTCAATGGCCCCGATCCAGAGGTCCACATCAGGATTCACCGGGTTTTTAATCATCACCGGGATATTCACTCCGCGAAGACTATCGGCAATATCCTGAACTGCAAACGGGTTGGCCGATGTCCGGGCACCTATCCAGATAATATCCACACCAAACTTCAGCGCTTCATATACATGTTTTACATTGGCCACCTCGGTGGCAACCATCATACCGGTCTCCCTCTTAACGGTCTGCATCCATTTGAGCCCTTCAGCACCCACCCCTTCAAAAGCATTGGGCCTGGTGCGGGGTTTCCATATCCCCGCCCTGAAAATTTTGATTCCCATCTCCGCCAGGGGAATGGCTGTATTCAACATCTGCTCCTCGGTCTCCGCACTGCACGGTCCTGCTACAATAACAGGTTTGGTAAACAGTGCTCCATCTAAGGATCTCGGTTCCACCGCTACATCAACTACCATAACAATCGTTTATTCAATTACTGATTCACCTTTTCTATACTCTCCCAGGATACCAATAGACGGGGTAAAGGGCCCGATGGCCTCCAGCGATCTCTTATACATATCATAATCATTGATCTCCACATCCACGAAGAACATGTACTCCCAATCCTTTCCTGCTATGGGCATAGACTGTATTTTGGCCAGGTTGATCTCGTAGTAAGAGAGGATGGAGAGGATCTTTGAAAGTGATCCAAATTTATGTGCAACGGTAAAGAAGATAGATGCCTTGTTAACCTCCTCCTGAGGAATAACAATTCCGTTCTCTGAAAGGATCAGGAACCGGGTGTAGTTCTTCTTATTGGTTTCAATACTTTCGGCAATGATCTCAAGCCCATATTTTTCAGCCGCCAACCTGCTCGATATGGCCCCCAGATCCATGTTTCCCTGTTCTGCAACCTCCTTTGCACTTATGGCTGTATCCATACTCTCAATCAACCGGATGCCGGGATAGGCATCAAAAAAGTCCTGGCACTGCAAAATGGCCATGGGATGGGAGTAGACTTCCTTTAGTTTCGATATTTTCACCCCCGGCATGGCCACCAGGTTCTGTTTGATTCTCAGATAGATCTCCCCTGTAATGTGCATGCTGGTATTGATAATCAGATTGTAGTTGGGGATGATACTACCTGCCAGAGAGTTTTCAATGGCCATAATTCCGAAATCACACTGCCGCTCCTTCAGAGTGGTCACCATGTCCCTGAATGTATTCCTGGGAAGGATCTCAATCTCTTCATTTTCAAAAAAATGGTAAGCTGCAATCTCATGGAATGCACCATAACCTCCCTGTATCGCTATTTTCTTTGTCATAGGTTTAAAACAAAAAACCCGACTTAAGAGCCGGGTATCGCATGCATATAAAGAATCCCGACCAGCTATCTGCAGGTAAAAAAGTAAAAATAATATACGGAACTTCTAAATGCCATTATTGTTATAATCGGATGTAAACCTAAGCATTTATTAGCAAAATAGCAAACTACCTAACAAATTGTAAGGAGTATGGAGCAATACTAAACTTTTATTAATATTGTTCAAATGAAAACAGCAGAACGTTTTGAAAAGGTGATCGACTATTTTTCTGAAGCGATGCCGGTGGCAGAGACCGAACTGGACTACCTGGACCCCTATGAACTCATTGTGGCGGTTATTCTCTCTGCACAATGTACCGACAAGCGGGTCAATATGATCACTCCCACACTTTTCCAGCAATATCCGGATGCTGCATCCCTGGCGGCGGCTGAGCAGGGACAGGTGTTTGAATTGATTAAAAGCTGTTCCTACCCTAACAATAAGGCTAAACACCTGGTGGGGATGGCCCGCATGCTGAATCAGAAGTTCCACGGTAAGGTTCCCGATAACCTGGAAGAGCTGCAGGAGTTGCCAGGGGTGGGGCGTAAAACAGCCAATGTGATACTCTCTGTGGTATTCCAGAAGCCTGCCATGGCAGTGGACACACATGTCTTCAGGGTGGCAGCCCGTATTGGACTTACAACCGGGGCAAAAAATCCTTATGAAACTGAGATGCAGCTGATCAAACATATTCCCGAAGAGATGATTCCTCTGGCACATCACTGGCTGATCCTTCATGGCCGTTATGTATGCACAGCACGTAACCCCGGTTGTGACAAATGTGGCATTCACCATCTTTGTCGCTTTGTTAATAAGAAGGATAAACCCTGACCCGATATTTTACGTACATTTAGACAACCCGAAAGCACTGGTAACAGAAAGGTTTACTCTATTCAAATAGGCATATATTTCAAAAAAAATATTATTTTTACTCAATAAGAACGCTTCTAACTAGGAAAAACAACCCTGCAAATAAAATCACTAACCTATGAACCGTAACCTATTATTATCAGGTAGATTGTTCCTTCTTCTCTTTGTAATGCTCGGCATCATTCTGACCGGATGTAACCGTGGACCGAAGAGCGAAGGTGAAGGCTCCGGGGAATTTGAAGCCTCTGGTACTCTTGATGCAGAAACTCAGGAACAATTAAATACAGCTAAGAGGATCTTCTATTCTCTCCCCTCCCCTCTGGAGACTGCCATGTTAATAAAAAATGCCGGGGCAGAGTATAATGAGGAGTTGATGAATCCGACTTCCAATACCTCTAAGTATGTCACATCCAAAAGCAAAGCCCTGAATCTGGGAATCTACTCCACCGATTTGAGCTATGCCAGCCTTTTCGACCAGAGTCAGGCTACGCTGGACTATATTAGAGCAGCCAAAGAGATGGCAGACGGGCTTAATATTCTGGATGCCATTGACGAAGAGACTGTTACGCAGCTGGAAGAGCAAATAAACAACCGGGATGCCATCATCCACATTATCTCTGAGACATTGATGAACTCCAGCTCCTTTCTCAAGGAGAATGATCTGGAAGGAACAGCATCAGTGATCCTTGTGGGAGGATGGATTGAGGGCCTCTATATTGCCACAAATCTGGTGGATGAGAATGAACTGGAAGGCAATAAACTGGTGGAACGGATTGTGGATCAGAAACTTTCCATTGATATCATGATCAACCTTCTTGAGGCTTCGCCCGAAGATCAGGATGCACAGGCAGTTCTGGAAGATGTAAAAGCACTCAAAACCATCTTCGATAAGATCACCATTAACCTGGGTGAGGTCACCGCCGTAGAAGATCCTGAAACCAATGTGACCACACTTCAATCAGAATCATCCTTCAAGATCACTCAGCGGATTTTCACTGAGTTGAAGACCAAAGTTATTGAACTAAGAAGTAGCTATATATCTTAACACCATATACCATGACGAAGAAAGGCATACTCTTTATATCCCTGGTTGCTTGCATGATCACTTTGCCTATGGCAATGAATGCACAGTGCAAACAGTTCGCCAAAAATACCTGTAAAGCAGATTTGGAACCTTATCAGCATGATGGAAATTACCATGCTGCCCTGCTGATTGAGGGTGAAGAAGCCGAGCTTTACAAGACCTTCTATTCTGATAGAGAATACAGGATCGGTGTGTGTGGCGCAAATAACCTGAAGGCTGTAGAGTTCAAGGTTGTCGACACCAGGAATGGCAAGGTGTTGTATGACAATAGCCTGAACGATTTTGACTGGAAATGGGATTTTAACCTGGAATCGAGTCAGCAACTGAAAATCATGGTCAAGGTGCCTGTTCCCGAAGATAATTTGGAAGAGCCTGAAGAGGGTTGTGTTGCCATTATGTTCGGATCAAAGGACGATTAATACTTCTGCTATAATAAAAATTATAAATATT
>JAGLTY010000103.1 GCA_023135025.1 Bacteroidales bacterium
GGAAATCTACTGCATAAGGAGGGAGTCCCAGGGTCTGTTGAGGAGTATCGGTATGATGCATGATTCCTGTTTCAAGGATCACTGTCAGGGCCAACTCGAAGCCATATGTGGTCAGGTGAGGAAAGGTGTTGTCTGAGTATCCCCCCGGTGTGTAGTCCACAGGCCCCACAACATTTCGTGTAAAGGGCAGGATGGCCATGTTGCCGGGAGCCATTTCCGGGAAGCGGTAGTCAAATATATAGCACTCTTCACCCCGCACCGCCTCCATGGAAACCAGGTTGGGCCAGGTTCGCCTCCATCCTTTGGGCATGGTGCAACCATGAAAATTGACCAGCAGTTTAAAGTCTGCTGCATCCTCCAGTATATCCAAGTACTGTTTTATAATCTCCTGTTTGTCCGACTGGAAAAAGTCTACTTTGACCCCTTTAATGCCTAGTTTGCTAATGCGATCAAACTCAGTCCGCCTGGTTTCCTTGTCCCACATTAGATCCCTGGGTTCTTCTGTAACCACATTGTGTTTTCCGCCGGAGTTATACCAGAGTAGCAGTCCCACATTCTTACTTTCTGCATAGGTTGCCAGCTGTTCCATGGAGCCGTTTTTCATGCGGTTCCAGTTGGCATCCACCAGGAAGTATTCCCAACCCATTTCAGCTGCGAAATCAACAAAAGGAACCAGTCGTTTATAATCCTGAGGACTGTCATTTTCGGACCACCAGCTCCAGGAGGCACGTCCGGGTATAATCCATGAGGTATCCTCAATTTTTGAAGGTGCTGAGAGATCTGTGGGAAGTGTAGTTTCCACTATCTGGACAAGGGTCTCTCCAAGGGCGATAAATCGCCACGGGGTATGAAATGGCAGCGATGAAACGGAGCTGTTTTCATAGTATCCTTCGGCTTCTCCCTGCTCTGCAAACTTGATCATGTATCGTCCCTGTTCGCACTCTGCATGCAGATGGCTGGCTCCATATGTTCCGTCAAATCCGGCTTCGGAGACCATCATCCATGCCCCTTCAGACTCCACCAGGATGGGGAAGGCCCAGCCATTCTTATTCCATGGGGCTTCTGTTCCTACCTGCAAGGGGCCCTGGTAGTAAGTCTCATAGGCAGGAGAATATGTGGTAAGTGTGTCGTAAGGGTGGCCCCAGAAGCTCCCCGTTTTAAAATCAAATCCTGTAAGCTCACTGGTGACTAAAAACGCATCTTCACCTTCACCATCGAAGTGGTACCTGAATGCAATCCCGTTGTTGTAGGCACGAAAAACCAGGGCAATTTGCTTTTGCTCGTTATTTTGAAAAGTGATAGTACTTGAATTATAGCTGTTGCTCACCTGCAGTTTCTTCCCGGAAACCAGGGTATAGTGGTCCGTTTCGTTCAGCTGTTTCTCCTCTGAAACAAATTCAAGATCTTCAACGAACCGGCTCTCTTCGCCAACAACCGAGCTTGCGAGCTCAGTGTAGCTAATTCCCAGTGGAGACTGATCCATAATCTGCTTATAGGTATCGCCCTTTTTCAGGTATATTGAATAGTAAAGAGTGGCGTCAGATTGATCTTCTACCTGGTCGATCATCACCCGAACCAACTTATCAGGCGATTCCAGTTGCCACTGGGTGGTACTGGTATTACACGAGACGATCAAAGCCAAAAGGACCTGCAGCATTGCCATTTTAATTATCTTGATTGTCATGGTAAGTGAATATTTTGATTAAAAGTAATCAATATGTTCTTAAAAAAGGAGTTAGTTTTTTGATTAATCTTCCCTACATTTATTTGCACAAAAAGCATTATCAGATGGGAACAGTAAGTAAGTTCGAAATAGCCAAAATGATCGATCACTCCCTCCTGCATCCAACCATGGATGACCAGACCCTCAGGGAGGGGATTGAACTGGCCAGAAAATACGATGTGGCTTCGGTCTGTATCAAACCCTATGCTGTAAAAATGGCGGCCGATATGCTGAAGGGGTCGGATGTGATGGTCTGCACCGTGATCGGTTTTCCACATGGGAACAGCCGGGTAGATGTGAAGGTTTATGAGACTGAAAGGGCCATTGATGATGGTGCTGTGGAGATCGATATGGTGGTCAACACAGGGAAGGTACTGTCGGAGGATTGGGACTATGTGACAGATGAAATCGGAGCCATAGTAGCCGTTACTAAGAAACACGGGGCTGCATTGAAGGTGATCTTTGAAAATGACTTCCTGACTGAAGAGAAGCACAAGATCAAGCTATGTGAAATCTGTAGCGAGCTGAAGGTGGAGTTTGTGAAGACCTCCACGGGGTATGGCTTTGTAAAGCAGCCCGATGGCAGTTATGGCTACAGGGGTGCTACTCACGACGACCTGGTACTGATGCGCAAGCATTCTGATCCCTCGGTTGAGGTGAAGGCAGCCGGAGGTGTACGTACCCTGGAAGATACACTGAAGGTAAGGGAGCTGGGTGTGACCCGGATTGGTGCCACAGCCACGGAGACCATTATTCTGGCTGTTGATGGTAAAAAGGCCGGAGAGTCACCAGAAGGATACTAACCATTAATAAAACTTAATACAACAGATCATGAGAATTACGCTATCATTGCCATTGTTTGCCCTGGCTCTGACCTTTGCCGCCTGTTCGGAAAAGGTGGAGCAGAAGCCACGGCCCAATATTGTTTTTATCATGTCGGACGATCATGCCTACCAGGCCATCAGCGCCTATAGTGATCATTTGATTCAGACACCCAATATTGACCGGATAGCAGATGAAGGGATGTTATTCAGCAACGCCTGTGTAACCAACTCCATCTGTGCTCCCTCCAGGGCCACCATTCTCACAGGAAAACACTGTCACCTGCACGGGAAGATCGATAACAGGTTTCCGTTCGATACCACCCAGGTCACCTTTCCGCAGCTCTTTCAGGCTGCCGGGTATCAGACTGCCATGTTTGGGAAGCTCCATTTTGGTAACAATCCAAAAGGGATTGATGAGTTTAAGATTCTGCCCGGACAGGGTGCATATTACAATCCAGATTTCCATACCAACGATGGCAAAATCCGGATTGAGGGGTATACCACCGATGTGATTACCGATCTGACCATGGATTGGATGAAGAACCGCAGGGATAGTGAGAAACCGTTCCTGCTTTTCTATCTGCACAAGGCACCCCACCGTGAATGGTTGCCTGCTGAAAGGCATTACAAGGAGTTCACAAAGAAGACTTTCCCGGAACCACCCACCCTTTTTGATGATTATGAGGGACGTGGATCGGCTGCAAAGGAGGCCGAGATGAACATCCTGTTGCACCAGAACTGGGCCGGGGACTCCAAACTACGTCCCGAAGTACTGGATGAGTTGGGTATCACACCAACCTCCAACTGGGACAAGCGGGCCATGCAGGCCAAATACAATCGATTCACAGAGGATCAGCTGGCCGCCTGGAATGCGGTCTATGATCCCATCAGCGAGGATTTCAAGCAGCGCTATCCCACAATGACTGAGAAAGAGCAGATGAGCTGGAAATACCAGCGCTATATGCAGGATTACCTGGGCTGTATTGCAGCTGTGGACGAGGGCGTGGGAACCTTACTGGATTATCTGGATGAAGCTGGGCTCTCCGAAAACACCATAGTGGTCTATACCTCCGATCAGGGCTTCTACCTGGGCGAACACGGCTGGTTCGACAAGCGCTTTATCTATGATGAGTCCTTCAAAACACCCCTGCTGGTCAGATGGCCGGGAACCGTGAAGCCGGGAAGCAAAAATGACCAGATGGTTCAGAACATGGACTTTGCGCAGACCTTTCTGGAAATTGCCGGCATTGAGGCACCCTCCGATATGCAGGGAGAGAGCATTATTCCGCTGCTGAAAGGTGATATCAAAGCGTGGGACCGGGATGCAGTCTACTACCACTACTATGAATATCCGGCTGTACATATGGTGAAGCGACACTACGGGATTGTGACCAGGGAGTATAAACTGGCTCATTTCTATTATGATGTGGATGAGTGGGAGCTTTACGATCGTCTCAATGACCCCATGGAGATGCAGAACGAATATAACAACCCGGAGTACGCCGAAGTGGTTGCTGAACTGAAGGAGAAGCTGGCAGATTTACGTGTGAAATATGGGGATTCAGAAGAACTGGATCAGAAATTTATTGATCTCTATAAAAAATAGACCGAAATGAAAAAGTTATCCATTCTGCTGCTGCTGTCACTGCTGGTGGTAGCAACTACCAATGGTGCATCCCTGCAGTTACCCAAAATTCTGGGCGATCATATGGTCCTGCAACAGAAATCTTTCACCAAAATATGGGGATGGGCCGAGCTGGAACAGGTGGTGAAGGTCACCACCAGCTGGAACGAAAAGAGCTACAGGGTGGTCACCGACCAGCAGGGCAACTGGCAGGTAACTGTTTCCACCGGAAAAGCTGGCGGCCCTTATACTGTGACAATTCAGGCCGATATCACCAGGGTGCTGGAGGATATCCTTCTTGGTGAGGTTTGGATCTGTTCCGGCCAGTCCAATATGGCGTGGCCGCTCTCCAGGTCCGAGACTGCCCTGGAAGAGATTCCGCTCGCTGACTATCCGGATATCAGATTGTTTACGGTGGAAAAAAATATCGCAACGCGTCCCAATGAGGATCTGAATGGTTCCTGGGAGTTGTGTAATCCTGAAACCTCGGCAAGCTTCAGTGCGGTGGGTTATTTCTTCGGAAAGATGTTGCATCAGGAGCTGGGTGTACCTGTGGGACTGGTGAACAGCTCCTGGGGAGGAACGCCCTCTGAATCGTGGACCAGCAGGGAATCGCTTAGTTCGTTCGGAGATTTTGATCAGCAGTTGGAGGAGTTGTACGGGACATCAGACGAGGAGATGGAGAGGGCACTCAGGGAACAGACACGAATGGAGGCCATGATCAAAAAGCAGAGGGATTTTGAGAACCGGGAGAATATCGGTTTCAGTGAAGGGTGGATGAATGTTGAATTTGATGATTCTTCCTGGGATATAATGACCTGTCCTGCTGAATGGAGCTCCCTGGAGGAGATAGGGATGCTGGAGGGAGTGGTCTGGATGCGAACACGAATTTCCGTTCCGGAGAAATGGCTGGGAAAACCACTTACCCTTGAACTGGGACCGGTGGATGAGATGGATATCACTTATATCAATGGTGTTGAGGTGGGGACCAGCAGGAAAATAGATAACTGGAACACACCGCGGGTCTACCAGGTCCCGGCTTCGCTGGTTACTTCGGAGCAGCTGCAACTTGCCATCCGGATTGTCAACACCAACGCGCAGGGTGGAATTTTCGGAAAACCGGAACAGTTAAAGATATATCCTGCTGAGAACAATGATGAGACATCGGTTATGTTGGGGGGATCATGGAAGTACCAGGTTGCCTACAGGTTTCCAGAAGTTCCCATGGTATTTAATTCACATACACCATCGGTACTTTACAACGGGATGCTCCATCCAATGAAAAACATGGCCATCAAAGGAGCCATCTGGTACCAGGGAGAGAGCAACCAGAACAGGGCCGTTCAGTACAGGACCATATTTCCGGGCATGATCGAAGATTGGCGTACAACCTGGAAACAGGGCGATTTCCCCTTCTATTTTGTGCAGATTGCACCTTTTAATTATGGTCCGGAACAAACCAGTGCTGAACTGCGTGAGGCACAACTTCTGACCCTCTCCAAAGTGAAACATACCGGGATGGCAGTAACGATGGATATCGGGAATCCCGATGATATTCATCCCACAAACAAACGGGATGTGGGGAAACGACTTGCCCTCTGGGCACTGGCCAAAGATTATGAGAAGGAGCTGGTATTTTCGGGTCCGCTCTACAGGGAGCAGACCATCGAGGATAACAAAATCCGAATCCATTTTAATTGCACCGGCAGTGGACTGGAAGCACAGGGAGGTCCGCTTACCCATTTTGAGATAGCGGGCGAGGACCAGGTGTATCACCCGGCCGAAGCTGTAATCGATGGAGAGACAGTATTGGTGAGCAGCCCGGAAGTATCTTCACCTTTGGCGGTTCGTTACGGGTGGAGCAACACCGCTGAGCCCAACCTTTTCAATGCAGAGGGACTGCCTGCCAGTTCATTCTGTTCAGATACCTGGAAGCGGATTACCGAAGACAATAAATGATAACTACATTATAAACAATATAGTCATGAGAAGAGATCTGGTTACCCTGTTACTGATTATTGGATTGATTCCCTCCCTGCATGCGCAGAACCTTCTAAAGTTTGAATGGAAATTCAAAACAGGTGATAATTCCGCCTGGGCCTGGCCTGAATATGATGACTCCACCTGGGAAACAATTGAGGCAGGCACCGATTGGGAGAACCAGGGTCATGGCACCTACGATGGATTTGCATGGTACAGACAGGAGGTTTTTATTCCGGAAGATCTGAAAAAAACAGCGGCTGATAACGGTGGACTGGTGCTCAGACTGGCCAGGATCGATGATTCGGATGTGACCTATTTCAATGGGCAGATTCTGGGATCGACCGGGGGACTGCCTCCGGATTATCAAAGCGGTTATGGCGATCTTCGGGTCTACACGGTTCCCGTGGATCGAATCTATTGGGGAGCGCAGAATACCATTGCTGTCAGGGTATATGATGGCGGTGGCGGAGGTGGTATTGTGGGTACCCCGGTGAGCCTTTCAGTCAGAGGTATAGAGGAGCTGTTGACCATGACACCGGTGATGGAGAGGGAGGACCATCTTGTATTGAATGAAGAGCCTGTGGTGGTCAATCTCCAGATGGAGAACAAGATGAAACAACTCGTGGAAGGAGTACTGTTTGCGACCACCACCTCCGATTTCGGGAATGTCATCGTTGATGTTACCAAAGAGGTAAAGGTCAGGGCAGGAGGTTTGAAGCAAATTGCACTCGAACAGGGAAGACTCTCTCCTGGGTTTTACAATGTCTCCCTGGTATTTGAGAGCGAGGCTGATAACAAGCGGGTCGACTTTGCTATAGGTGTGCGACCAGAAGAGATTGTCTCTCCCCTGGATCGTCCCGACGATTTTGATGACTACTGGATGCGGGCTCGACGTGAACTGGATGCAGTGGAACCCCAGTTTAAGTTGATCAGACAGGACAAACTTTGTACAGAGACACGCGAGATATTCCTTGTTGAGATGCGCTCCCTGGGAAATGTTCTGATTCGTGGATGGTATATGAAACCGGTAAAGAAGGGTCTCTACCCGGCCATCCTGCATGTTCAGGGGTACAGCAGTACAAAGGTGCCGCAGAACCTCTACCA
>JAGLTY010000104.1 GCA_023135025.1 Bacteroidales bacterium
GAAGCGGGAGAATGATCCTGAGCGGCCTCTCCAGCCAGATGGCAAATGCAGCATAATTTTTCCGGATCCGTGTCCCCACAAATGCAGGTACAAGCGTGATCAGGAAGACCTTGAGAACGGTCTCACCCACATTCAGCCGGATTGCTGTCTGTTCATGTAGAAAAAGTTCCAGGGAGAGGTATATCACCAGGGGAATGGTTACCAGGGTAATGATGCTGTTAAGGGCGGTCATGGAGATTGAGAGTGCCACATTTCCACGGAGCAAGTAGGTGACCAGGTTTGAGGTGGCGCCGCCCGGACAGGCTGCAATGATCATCAGTCCCACCTTAAAAAACGGATCAATATTGATGGAGCGCGCAATGAGCCAGGCAATTACCGGAAGCAGGATCATCTGGCAACAGAGCCCGGTAATGACCGCCCTTGGATGCACAAAAATATTTCTAAAATCACGGTCGGTCAGGGAGAGTCCCATCCCCAGGGTGATGATTGCCAGTGTTACAGGTAGAAAGTATTCAGAGAAAAGCGATTGCATTTGCCGAAGTTAAAATAAAATCTTTTATGCAGATTATAAGTAGAGCAGATCCCGCCAGTTTTCTTAAATTCGCCACTTTCTTATGAGATCCTCCAAATGAAGATTTATCGCTACTTTCATTTCCTGAGTTTTGATATTGTCCTGGGTGCTATGGCCTCATCCTGCCTGGCTGCTCGTCTATTTAACAGCCACCCTGGATGGGTCTGGTGGATCTCCTTACCTCTTACCGTATGGTTGATTTATACCAACAGCCAGCTGATGGCTGCCTGGAGAAACCGGAAGAGGTTGCAGCTGGAGTCCCAGAAATACCTCTTTAAGAATCGCAGTATCCTGCTATGGACCCAGGGGCTGGTCACTGTTATCGATCTGTTGCTCATTTTTAATTTTTTACCGCATGAGATCCTGAAATATGCCCTGGTGCTGGCTGGCGCTGTGCTGCTTTTTTCAGCCCTGCGATACCTCCTCAGAAAAAGCAGGAGATACTTTGTTCCCGGCGAGTTATTTGTGCTGGTGATCTATATGGCGGGGACCTGGTTGGGACCGCTGGCCACCAGGGAGGGCCCGCTGATTCCGGCACATGCCCTGATTGCCATTGGATTTTCCGGGGTATTGTTTATGAACCTGGGGGTAATCTCTCTTTACGACAGGTCGCTCCATACCAGACTGGGCATTGCTTCCATGAAGGAATCCTATGGGAAGCGGGCTACCCGGAACCTGGTTTTAGCTGCCGGCTTCTCCATCTACCTGCTTAACTTGCTGCAATTCCTGGTGTTTGAAGTGGATCGCTATTTTCAGTTTGCTTTGATCCTCTCAGGCATGGCCACCATCCTTCTGTTGGTGTTGTTCCTGCCCACACTATTCAGATCGGATGAACATTACCGGTGGACCGCTGATGCGGTACTCTACATGGGCTTTCTCACTATGCTGATCGCACTCCAGTAAGAAAAAATTTGTAAATTGGATTTCATTTTCGATTTTTATTACATGTTCAGAAGAGTTTTCAGGTTTTACTACGATGGTTTCAGGAAGATGACCTGGGGCCGAAAACTGTGGGGTATCATCCTGGTTAAGCTTTTTATTATGTTTGCCATTCTCAGGCTCTTCTTTTTCCCCGATCTGTTGAAACGTGATTTCAGCAGTGATGAGGAGCGGGCCGATTATGTACTGGAACAAATCACTAATCCTTAACCATATGCTTGAATCAATTGACATGTCACTGGTTGACTGGTCGCGGGGACAATTTGCCCTCACAGCCATGTTTCACTGGATTTTTGTACCGCTTACACTCGGACTCTCATTTATTGTGGCCTTTATGCACACCATCTATGTGAAGACGGGCGACGAGGAGTGGAAACGGATCACGAAATTCTGGATGAAACTTTTCGGGATCAACTTTGCCATCGGGGTATCCACAGGCATTATTCTGGAGTTTGAATTCGGGACCAACTGGTCCAACTACTCCTGGTTTGTGGGTGATATTTTTGGTGCGCCCCTGGCCCTTGAGGGGATCTTCGCTTTTTTCATGGAATCAACATTTATCGCCATCATGTTCTTTGGATGGAACAAGGTGAGTAAACGGTTCCATCTGACGGCCTCCTGGCTCACTGCTTTCGGGGCCAGTCTTTCGGCAATATGGATCCTGGTGGCCAACGCCTGGATGCAACACCCGGTGGGAACTGCCTTTAACCCCGATATGGCCCGCAACGAGATGACCAACTTCTGGGATGTGATCTTTTCAGATGTGGCAGTCAACAAGTTTCTACACACTATAACTTCAAGCTTTTTGCTTGGTTCGGTTTTTGTGATCGGGATCAGTGCCTGGTTCCTGCTGAGGAAACGGGAGGTGCTGTTTGCCAGGAGAAGTACGGTGGTGGCCGCGGTATTCGGTGTGATCGCAGCCATTGCCACCATCGCCACCGGCGACACTTCAGCAAGGATCATGGCCAGGAAGCAGCCCATGAAATTTGCAGCCATGGAGGCCCTTTACGAGGGACAGACCCATGCGCCTCTGGTGGCCATAGGTGCTATGCGGACCGATACCACAAAGAGGCTCAATCCACAGGAAGAATTTATTTTCAAAATTGAAATCCCCAATGCGCTCTCCTATATGGTATTCCTGACCCCCAATGGGTACATTCCTGGTATTTCCGACCTGGTGTATGGGAACGAGGAGCAGGGTTTTATGCCTTATGAGGAGAGAATCGAACGGGGAGCGGTGGCCATTCAAACACTGAAAGAGTTGAAAAAGGCGAAGGAGCGGGGCGACGAAGCCACCTATTCGGCACTGCGGGAGAAATTCAACGATCCGGTCTGGCTCGATGAGTATTACCAGCATTTCGGATACGGTTATTACAAAGGACGTGAGTTGAAAGAGCTGATTCCCAACGTGAAACTTAGTTTCTACTCGTTTCATGTGATGGTGATCCTGGGAGGGCATTTTCTGATCATCTCCATTGTGGCACTCTGGCTTAGTCTGAAGAACCGCTGGGGCAATCATAAGTGGCTGCTGTGGGTGGCCCTGATCACCATGCCCATGCCCTGGATTGCCAGTCAGGCCGGATGGGTTCTGACCGAACTGGGCCGTCAGCCGTGGGTTGTCTATGAGCTGATGCCCACCATTTCGGCAGTGACACGACTGAAGCCCGCCGCGGTCCAGCTCACCTTCTGGATCTTCCTGGCCACGTTCACGGTGCTTTTTATTGCTGAGATAAAAATAATGGTTACACAAATCAAAAAAGGACCTGGAGGAAAATAGTCATGTTTGGAAACCTATCACATTTAGCTTTACAACAGTACTGGTTTGTCATCGTATCTCTTCTGGGTTCTATCCTGGTGTTCCTTTTCTTTGTGCAGGGCGGACAAACCTTTATTTTCCGTATCGGGAAATCCGATCCGGAACGGACCATCATCATCAATACCCTGGGACGTAAATGGGAATTCACCTTTACCACCCTGGTCACCTTCGGTGGCGCATTTTTTGCCTCTTTCCCACTTTTTTACGCCACAAGTTTTGGCGGAGCCTACTGGGTATGGATGGCCATTCTTTTTGCTTTTGTGATCCAGGCGGTCTCCTATGAGTTCCGGACAAAAGCCGGTAATTTTCTGGGTCAGAAGACCTATGAGTGGTTCCTCTTTATCAACGGGTTGCTTGGAACTTTCCTGGTGGGTGTGGTCGTGGCCACATTCTTTTCAGGATCGCAGTTCTCGCTTAACGAAATGAATAGTGTCACATGGGCCACAGGGGCACGTGGACTGGAAGCTGCTCTCTCCCCATTTAACCTCTCACTGGGCTTCACCGTCTTTTTCCTGGCCAGGGTGCTGGGACTGCTCTATTTCATGAATACCATCGACAATGAGAACATCCTTGCCCGGAGTAAAAAGGCATTGCTATATAATGCCATCCCCTTTGTGGTGTTCTTCCTGGTATTTACCATCTGGCTACTGCTGCGGGAGGGCTTCGCGTTCAATCCCGAAACCGGAGAAGTCTTTATGGAGCCATTCAAGTACCTCCATAACCTGCTGGCCATGCCGCTGGTGCTGATGATCTTCCTGGTGGGAGTGGTTGCCGTACTGGCAGGGATCGCTCTTTCGTTGCTGAAGGATACAGACAAAGGCATCTGGTTTTCAGGTCCGGGTACAGTCCTGGTAGTCTTTTCGCTCTTTCTGCTGGCCGGGTTCAACAACACTTGCTTCTACCCTTCGGCATATGATCTGCAGAGCTCACTGACCATACAGAATGCCTCTTCGAGCCACTATACCCTGGTGGCCCTGAGCTGGGTCTCCCTGTCTATTCCTTTGGTTCTGGCCTATATTATCTATGCATGGCGGGCATTGAACAAGAAGAAGATCGATGAGAAGGAGATGCAGGATGAGCCCCATGTCTATTAACCCATAAAACATTAACCATTAACCATTAACTTACTACCATGTATATAGGAGCTATTATTGGATATCTTTCCTGGCCATTTATGATTCTGATCAGTTACCTGGCGGTACGCAGGGCATTGAAATATTTTGAAAAGCAGGTGGTCTCCGGAGGCGAAGAATGAAACGTCACCTTCCGAACCTGATCACCCTGCTTAACCTGGCATGCGGCACTGTTGCCATTGTCCTCACTCTTGAAGGGCAATGGCGGTGGGCTGTATACCTGGTGCTGGCTGCAGCGGTTTTCGATTTTCTGGATGGTTTTACGGCACGTATGCTGAAGGCATACAGCGCTACAGGAAAGCAGTTGGATTCCCTGGCCGATATGATCTCTTTTGGAGTGTTACCGGCAGTTTTTATCTATACCCTCTTTAAGAACCTGTTCCAGCATCAACCTGCAGATGCCGGGGCCTTTTATAACCATCTGCAGTGGGTGGTTCTTGTGTCGGTGCTCCTTGTTCCGGCATTTTCTGCCATCCGTCTGGCCAGGTTTAATACCGAAGAGGATCAGGGCACATTCTTTTATGGTCTTCCAACGCCTGCACACACGCTGTTCTGGACCGGCATCTTCTGGCAATTTATGCAGAGTGGTACACTGTTCGGAACCCCTTTGAATCTCTTTTTTATGTGGGCCATCATGTTGATCATGGCGTTTCATTTGATCCTTCCGGTTCCCATGTACAGTCTGAAGTTTGAGCATTTTCGTCTGAGGGGGAACCTGATTCGATACCTGCTGCTGTTGCTGGCTGTGGTAATCCTTGTTATTTCAGGATTAGGAGGGCTCTCTCTGGTGATCCTGGTCTACATACTACTTTCACTCTTGAACCTTTTACTTGCGAAGCGGGTTTCATAATCATGGTATATAAAAACAGGGCTTTTGCCAGCAGGCTGAGCCAATTTAATTCGGGATATTGTGCGGATGTCCCCTCTGTGGAGCTGTCACAGCAGTTTATTGAAAACCTCATTCATGCCCTCTTTCCCATCAGGCAGAATTGTGCGGTGGATGAGGGTGAGATTGCCATTGAGTTGGACCGTTCTGCCGTGAAACTGAGAGAACTACTCTACTCCATTCGCAAATCACTTGACCGTGCCCCCACAGAGCTGGTGGATGATTTTTTCTCCAGGGTCCCGGAAGCCTTTGAACAACTGACAGCAGATGCCGCTGCTATAACAAGATTCGATCCTGCCGCAAGTTGCGTGGAGGAGATAATTCTCTGCTATCCAGGATTTTACGCCATTACTGTCTACCGGATGGCTCATATACTATATAATATGAAGGTCCCGGTCCTTCCCAGGATCATGGCCGAATATGCCCATGAGAAAACCGGTATTGATATAAACCCGGGTGCGCAGATCGCTTCACCATTTTTCATCGATCACGGAACAGGGATCGTGATCGGGGAGACAGCCCTTATCGGCAGGGAGGTAAGGATCTACCAGGGAGTTACTCTGGGCGCCCTTACCGTAGAGAGGTCCATGGCCAATACTAAAAGACACCCCACTATAGAGGACCATGTAGTGATATATGCCGGGAGTACCATTCTGGGGGGAGATACTGTGATCGGGCACCATACCGTGGTGGGAGGGAATACCTGGATCACCGAGAGCATTCTGCCTCACTCGGTTGTCTACAGAAACCATCGGGTAGTGGTGAAAGATAGGAAGGATTTCAAGCCACCCAACGATTTTGAGATATGAAACAGGAGAGTATACTGGAGGGAATAGGGAACACACCTCATGTGCGAATCAACCATATTTTCCCGGGAGCAAAAAATATCTGGATGAAACTGGAGCGTAACAATCCGGGTGGGAGCATCAAGGACCGCATCGCGCTGGCCATGGTAAATGATGCGGAGAAGAGAGGAGTGTTGAAGCGGGGTTGTACCATTGTGGAACCTACCTCCGGTAATACAGGGATTGGCCTGGCCATGGTGGCAGCGGTAAGGGGATACAGGATTATCCTGGTGATGCCCGAATCGATGTCGGTGGAGAGACGGAGCATCCTGAGGGCTTATGGAGCCGAAATTGTGCTAACGCCACGTGACCTGGGTATGAAGGGCTCCATGGAGCGAGCAGAGGAGCTGGCCCGGGAGATTGATGGTGCCTGGATCCCTTCCCAGTTTGATAATCCTTCCAACCCCTCCATTCATGAGGCGACCACCGCCCGGGAGATCATCGATGATTTTCCCGGAGGTATTGATTTCCTGGTCACCGGTGTGGGAACAGGTGGACATATTTCCGGGGTTTCCAGGATCCTGAAACAACAGATGCCAGGGATTGAGGTATATGCCGTGGAACCTGCGAATTCTCCGGTGATCAGTGGGGGTGAACCGGCTTCCCATGGGATTATGGGGATTGGTGCCGGGTTTATACCCGGGAATCTGGACCTGGAGCTGATCGATGGCGTGTTGCAGGTAGAGAGAACAGAAGCCTATGACTATGCCAGACGTGCAGCAAAAGAGGAGGGGATCTTTGTGGGGATCTCCACAGGGGCCTCGCTGGCAGCGGTATCAAAACTGCTGGAAAAGAGAGGTGATTCAGCTACAATACTGACATTTAATTACGATACAGGAGAAAGATATCTTTCGGTAAATGATCTCTTTTAAGAGGATTTATTAAATTTAATAGAAATTTTCAATTTCTGTCGGCCATGGATAGCCCTTTGAAAATTGCCGTCGACTTTGATGGCACCATTGTTGAACACAAGTATCCTGAGATTGGAAAGGAGATCATGTTTG
>JAGLTY010000105.1 GCA_023135025.1 Bacteroidales bacterium
ATAGATATAACCATCCACCAGCACAGCAGCACCCATGCGGCTATCCATTTTTTTATGGGTCCATTTCAGCTTGGCCGAGTTTCCATCGGGAGAAAGTTCCAGCATGCCTCCACCCTGTCCGTAACCACTCAAATAGAATATTCTCCCTTCGTGGTAGATGGGAGTATTTGGATGTACCGACCACTCATTGGGTTGGTATTGTGTCCAGAGCATTTTACCGGTGGCTGCATCAAACCCCACCAGGTGGGATTCGAAATGGGTAGCCAGCATCTTTCTCCCGTTATGTTCAAACAACTGTGGGGTACAGTACGCAGTCAGCTCTCCATTACCGGAAGAACTCCAGACCAGATCGCCCGAATGACGATTCAGCGCAACAATATTGTTCTTTCTACCACCCGGGGTTATGTAGATAATATCTCTATCTATCACTGGTGTTTCATTCATTCCCCATTGGATATTCGAACCACCAAAATCCTTAAACAGATCCTTGCTCCATAGTATATCGCCCGATTCATTATAGATACAATACAATTTTCCATGACCACTTAACAGGTAAATTTTATCGCCCACAATGGTGGGTGTACCACGGGTGCCATAAAAGCTTTCAGTGAATTCAGGACCGTACTTCTTTTTGTATACCAGCTTTCCTTTCAGGTCGAACTTGAAAAGATAGCCTGTTTCACTGCTCATGCCTGTGGTATAGAGAAAGCCCTGATCCACAATGGCAGAGGAGTGTCCCTGGCCAAGTTCTTCAAAAGACCAGAGAATTTCGGGGCCACCTGCAGGCCACTGCTTTAACAATCCCGTTTCGGGGTAGTGGCCATCACGAGTTGGTCCTCTCCAACTGGTGGGCTCCTGTGCAAATCCATCGGTAAGCAGTGTACATATAACTATAAGGCCAATTAATCGTTTCATTATCAAATATTTAGGTGCAACATACTACGTATCCCTTCAAAAATAATACTAATCACCCTGAATATGCTGTGTCACGGTCCTTTCGGCAGTTATTCAGAATGAATCTATTTTGACTGCCCGGCAGCACTGTTCTTCCACTTTTCAAAGGCTTCCAGAAAGCGCTGTTTATAGATCCTTCCTACGGGTAACTCCTTCTCACCGATCCTGACTATATCATTTCTGTAGGAGGTCAGTTCAGCAAGGGAGATAATGTATGATTTGTGGATCCGGACAAAATGGCTTTCCGGCAGAACCTCATCCATATACGACAGGCGATTATAGGTTACATAAACGTTGTCACGGGTTGTAATCCTGATATAATCTTTCAGACTCTCTATATAACATATCTCCCTGAAAAGCAGCTTGACCTGTTCCTTGTTCACTTTTATAAACAGGTAAGCCTGGTCAAACGAGCTGCTGCTGAAAGCCTCATCATATGCCGGTTTAGGAAGGTATTGATGATACTTGGCTATGGACCTCATAAAACGTTCAAACGAAATAGGTTTTACCAGGTAATCAAGCACATCCAGGTCGAACCCTTCACTGGCATACTCCTTATAAGCTGTAGTCAGGACAATTTTTGGCTGATGATGAAGTGACTTGATCAGCTCCAGGCCCGTCATCCTGGGCATCTGGATATCAAGGAACATCAGGTCAACTTTATGCTTCTGCAGGTAGCTGAATGCCTCAAGTGCATTTCCGCACTGAGCGACTATTTCAAGATCATCCAGTCTGGAGATATATGAAGCGATCAACTCCCTGGCCGGAGGTTCGTCATCTACAATCAGGCATTTAACCATCATTCTTTATTTTATCTTCTTTTATTTTGAGAATCACCAGAAAAGTATCTTCCTCCGGCTTGATCTTCAGTTCATGTTTTCCCGGGTAAACAATCTCAAGCCTGCGTTTTACATTGCTTAAACCTATTCCCCCGTTGGTATCTTCCCCCTGTGAAGTATCCTGGCTTACACTGTTTTCAATCTTCACCACCAGCCACTCCCCTGATTTGGATATATCGATCCGGATCCAGCAATGATCGATGGACGAATTGAAACCATGCTTGAAACAGTTCTCCACCAGTGGCAGCAACAAAAGGGGAGTAATCCGGGACTGATCCATGTTGTCAAATACGTTCAGGGAGAAATCAAGCCGGTCCCCATACCTGACCTGCTCCAGATCAATGTAACTCCTTATGACCTCTATCTCCTTTAACAGCGGTACAAAGGTCTCCTTGTTTTCATACAATCCATAACTCAGGAAAGAGGAAAGCTGGTAAATCAGGTCCGCAGTTTTCTCGTTTCTCTGGACCGCATATGAATAGATGTTATTGAGGGTATTGAGTATAAAATGTGGCTGGATCTGTGATTTCAGCAGCTTCAATTCAGCCCCGGTTTTCTCCTGCTGCAATGCATTTGCAAGTCGCTGCTGTTCGTACCAGGCTTTGACAAAATAGAACATAGTATAAACACCTACGATCAGGTAGATATTGACCCCAACGATGATCAGCTTTGGCAGAAACCAGAATGACATGGTCTCCAGCGCTTCCGGGTAGTATTTCGGATAGGTATAGAAGTAATTGAAACTCCTTCTGATCAGCACAAATACCAGTATACTTAATATCAATGCAATCCAGAACGCTCTTTTCCTGCCCTGCAGATGGAATTTCCTGAACAGTATATGCACCGTGAACAGAGATGCTGCAGCGGTAATGGGGACGATGGCGGCCGCATTAACCAGAAATTTGTGGTACTCACTATATACAGAGGCCATGGCCAGCCATTCATAGCTGAAATAGACAAACCAGAATACAGTGTTAAAGACAATATCTTCCTTCTTGATGGTCATACACCTGCTTATTCTCCAAATATATTTAAAAAGGTCAAATTGCCCCGATTTTGTAAGCCATAAGTGCATTTCCATGCCTGATATAGAGATGTCCCTTGTGTATCACAGGATGGGCCCAATGGGGACCCGAACCCTCTTCGATCCTGAAACTGCTGATCAGTTCAAATCCCCCGGGGGTGGCCTTGACAAGGCCGACGTTTCCCCGTTTCTCGTCATATATATAGAGCATTCCTTCCGCAGCGATCACAGAACCTTTGCACTTCCAGGATTCCTCGTACATCTTTTTGCCCGTTTCCCAATCGAGGCAGCACCAGTTTCCATTGCTGTTATTAAGCCAGTTGGAACCATATAAGTATCCATCCAGCAGGACCACTCCCCCATGATGCACATCCAGTACAGAATCGGTCCATACCAGTGAAACAGCATCACCCTTTTCTGAAAGGTCCAGCATAAAACTCCCGTGATCATACCCCCCGGTTATATATATCTGCCCATCATAAAAAAGCGGGGTGACACACTTGATGGCTGGTGCATCAGGCCAAACCGCTATGGCCTTTTCGGCATTTACCTGCATATGATCTAAACTCCATGCGATGGTTCCATCGGAGAGATCCACAGCAAATACATACCTGCCGGAAACATTGGCCAGGTAGTTCTTACCAGCATATTCATACATCACAGGTGATACATACCCGGGGTTATCATTCAGGCTTTCAGTTTTCCATATCAGCTCCCCGTTGTGCTTGTTCAGGGCGATGGTGGTGGTCTCCGGACCGCCTGGTGTAAAATAGAGTTTGTCACCATCGATGATTAAAGATTCAGCTATTCCCCATGGTCCATAGGTCCCTTTAAATGTTTCACTGGCCGTACTGGACCAGATGATCCGGCCCGTGGCGGCATTTAAACAGGCCAGATCGCCAAACCCGCTGGACACATACACCTGGTTACCATCTACCGTAGGAGTACAGCGGCTATCGGGGTATGAATCGGTCCATGCACGGCCGTAGGTTATTTTCCAGTTTATATTTCCCTGCATATCAAGTGAGAGAAGCACATCCGACTCCTCCTCGATACCCGTCACAAAGATCGACTCTTTACCAAAGGAGACTGAAGAGTAACCCTTCGGAAGGTCTGTGTTCGTCCATAACAGCCCCGGTCCCGCCTCAGGCCAGGCTTTCAACAATCCAGTTTCGGAGGATACACCTGTTCTGTTTTCCTCCCTCCATTCGCTGTAGGGTTGTGCGATTAAAATCTGTGCTGAAATAAGCGCTGTTACGAAGAAAAATGTCTTTTTGTACATTGATCCAGAGATATATAATTCATTGAAATATCATGTAAGTTTAACTCTAAATGAAACACTTACCATCCTATTTTAGACCATTGACAAATCTTTCGACCAGCAACAAGTTTACCCCGTCCAAATGAATATATGGCTATTTCCATGTCGTTGGTCTTAATCAGTGGAGTGTTATTCAGAATCAATCTAATTTTCATTTGAATATAGAGCTATCTACCTGTCATTTAAGTATTTAAAAATATGAGGAAGATGTGTCATCCTCCCCAATTATGCTATTTATATGTAACATAGTTGGAATATAAGCGTATATTGTTATAAATTTGACTTCTAAATTTTTTTCAATATAAAACCAGAATCACCCGATTATCTTTTATTTAAACTGGAATGACGAATAAGGCACATTATGCTGTTATCGCAGGTGAACTTGCCCCGGGTACCAGGGTCTCTGATGAACAGTTCAGCAAGATCCCTGATCTGATCAGGGCCTCCTTCCAGGCCGTAAACCGGTTGGTCCCGGAGGAGGGCAAGCTTAAATATGAAATCATCAGGATGGATGAATTTCTTGCCCTTTCTGAATCACCGGTACACTCCATGCGATCGGTCATCATGCTGTTCAGTGCCTTCCGCTTCCTCTCTTATAAAGAGCTTTCCGAACGGTTAGAGTTGAGAGTATGTGAAGGGATCGGGCCCATAGAGTTTGCCCAGGATCATCTGAGAGAATCGGATGGGACTGCATTCCGGAAGGCTTCTGACGGTATCGGGAAGATGAAACGAAACCAGCGGATTTCCATAGCATCGCCTGTAAAGGCATTGAATGAAGAGTTTGCTCTCACCTGCAGTTTTATGGATATTCTGATCCATAGCTGGTCGGATGAACAGGCCGAAGCGATGTTTCTGAACCTGACCGGCAAAAACCAGATGGAGATCAGTCAGTTGCTGGGCATTTCACAACCTGCTGTAAACCGAAGGTTAAAGGCAGGCCACTTCGATACCGTCCGTAAATTTATCAACCGTTTCGAACACCTGCTTAATCCAGGAAGTCAGATATGAAAATCACTCACTGGATCATACTGGGCGTTGTGATTGTCCTGGCAACCTGGGTCATTTACCAGACAAGGGAGCTCCAGCCCAGGGTCGACACCACCATCGATCTGAACTGGAGATTCACCCTGGGTGATCCAACCGGTGCATCTCTACCTGCATACAATGACTCGAAATGGCGGTATCTTTCCCTACCACATGACTGGATGGTTGAACAACCGGTTGACAGAAACAATCCATCCGGAACAGCAGGAGGGTTCTACCCTGAGGGTATTGGATGGTATCGGAAAACCATTGATCTTTCAGAGTACGAAAACAAAGAGCAGTTCTACCTGCTCTTTGAAGGTGTAATGATGAATGCAGACGTCTACTTCAACGGGTCGCACCTGGGCAAACAGGTTTATGGTTATTCCAGCTTCTACCATGATATTACCAAACTGGTACGGTTGGATACTCTCAATGTGATTGCCGTCAGAACCGATTGCACTGAATTACCGATGGATCGCTGGTATTCAGGTGGAGGGATCTACAGGCATGTAAGGCTGATCACCACAAGCTCAATGCATATGCCGGTCTGGGGAGAGGCTGTGAGTTCAGTCATCGATAATACTGGCATGGCGAGCCTGGATATCTCAGTAGAGGTACTGAACAATGGCCGAAAAAGCCGGCGTTTTGAGGTACGATACGACGTTGTAGGTCCGGGAGGAAAACTGGTGGCCAATGGAAACAGCGTTGGATATCTTGAACCGGGGAGCATGGTCCGGTCGACGCAAAATTTCACCATTGAGGACCCCGAATTATGGTCGCCCGATAAGCCCAATCTTTACTCTGTGCATTGCTACCTGATGGATAAGAACAGACCACTTGACAAGGTCAGCATCCAGCATGGCATTCGTTCGGTTGAATTCAATCCTGACATGGGATTCATATTAAACGGGAAGAAATTGATCCTGAAGGGGGTATGTTTACATCACGATGGTGGAGAACTGGGAGCCGCCGTTCCAATGGAGAGCTGGAAAAGAAGGTTTGAGTTTTTAAAAGAACTGGGAGTTAATGCACTGAGGTTGGCCCACAATCCACACGCACCGGAAGTACTTGACCTTTGCGATCGCATGGGTTTCCTGGTGATTGATGAGATGTATGATAAATGGGAGCAGCCCTGGTATGGAGCCGCAGTGGACCTGAGCCTGGAAGAGAGCTGGCAGACCGATCTTTCAAATTTTATACGGCGCGACAGGAACCATCCGTCGGTGATCCTCTGGAGTTTGGGTAATGAAACCCTGGAGCAACTCTATATTCCGGGCGATGGCGTGGCCTGGTACAGTAAATTGAAGGAGCTTGTGCAGTCCATCGATTCAACCAGGATGGTCACAGCTGCCTTGCATCCAGGTAACACCAATGACCTGTTTGAGGTCCCCTCGAGCCTGATGCATGTATCGCCGGTTGTATCGTATAACTATCGGAGCGACTCATTCAGGACCTGGCATGCACAGTACCCCGACCTGGTATTCATTGCCTCCGAAACCAAAGCATACGGAACCCAACAAAAAGAGGATTACCAGGTTATCGACTATACCGATAACTCCTGGAACGATATGGATCAGTTTGTGGCTGGCCAGTTTATCTGGGCCGGCATCGACTACCTGGGTGAATCGGCAGGATGGCCCGATCGCGGATTGAGGAACGGATTGATGGAAACCAATGGGTTTATTAAACCCCATGCCTGGTATATAGCATCACGCTACCGGGAAGATCCCCTGGTTAAACTCACAGTAAAAGACTCCCTGCTTGCCGACTCGCTGAATCATCTCACCAGCTGGCAAACCAGCTGGGTGGGTGCACCACTGGTGGACCACTGGAGTTTCATGCACGATACCACAGACAAAGAGGTCGTGGTCTTTACCAATTGCAACCGTGTAGAGATCGTACTGAACAGCAGGCTTGTTCACACCCTGAACAGAGATGTATTTCCGGATGGTGTGATCAAAGCCATGGT
>JAGLTY010000106.1 GCA_023135025.1 Bacteroidales bacterium
TGTGGAAAATGCAAACGATGCCCCCACCTTTACCTCCACACCAGTCACAACTGCCACGCAGGGAACAGCCTATACCTATACCGCTATAGCGGAGGATATTGATGGGGATGACCTCACATTCAGTGCTCCCGTTCTTCCAGCATGGTTAAACTTCAATGTTACATCACATATACTGAGCGGAATACCTGGCAATGACGATGTAGGAGATAACAGTGTCTCCCTGAGGATCAATGATGGAACTGTCAATGTGGCCCAGTCCTTTGTAATAGTCGTGGGCAACATAAACGATGCCCCGACCTTTACATCCACACCTGACACAGTAGCCCGCCCGGGAACAGCTTATGAATACAGGGTTACAGCAGAGGATATAGACGGGGATGCCCTCACCTTCACTGCTCTGGTGCTTCCCGGATGGTTAATCTTCAATCCTTCAACACATGTACTGAGCGCAACTCCTGGAGATGAAGATGTAGGTGATCAACACGTTATCATAAGGGTTTCTGATGGATCACTCTTTGCGGATCAGATCTTCGTCATTACAGTTGGTTACGGAAACCATGCCCCGACCTTTACCTCCGACCCGGCAACTTCAGTTATGATAGGTGAATCATATGTATATACTATAACAGCGCAGGATATCGATGGTGATGCTCTGACCTATTCTGCTCCTCAGTTACCTGACTGGTTAACATTCTATCCTGCAACACATGTGGTAAGTGGGGTTCCTCACAGTGATGATTTAGGTCGTCACAATGTTACCGTAAGGGTATCTGATGGAACTGTATCGGCCGACCAGTCTTTTCCAATAACAGTCGAAAATGAAAACGTTGTACCGACATTCACATCCACACCGGTGACATCAGTCCTGGAGGGAGAATTATATGTATATTATGCTACAGCTGAGGATGCGGATGCTGATGCCCTTACCTTTTATGCTCCTCTGTTGCCTGACTGGTTAACTTTCGATATCATTACACATGTTCTACACGGCACCCCCGACCATGGAGATGCAGGTGATCACAATGTGACTCTAATGGTTTCGGATGGAGAAGCAACAGTGAATCAGGACTTTACCATCACTGTCGAAGTTGAGACTGGTGTTGGAATAGTTGATATCCAGTCGCCCGATTTCATGGTGTTATATCCGAATCCTACCGATGGCAGATTCTTTGTTGAAATGGCCGCAGAATTTGAGAAAGAGGTGACACTGGAGATTATCGATGCGGCAGGAAAAGTTCTGTTACAGCAAATTTTTCCTTCACACATTCTGATTCAAGAAGAGTTCGATCTGAGCAATCGGCCCGCTGGCATCTACTTCATTAGAGTTTATTATGATTCAGGCCAGACTTTTGGGAAATTGATCATCTTCTAACTCTCCCTTCTTCATCTGCCAAAATGTCAATTTCACCGTATTGGCTCAATATTTGACCTATCAGGGTCAAATTATTGAATCGTACTAGCGTTTATAAAAATGGTAAAGAAGTTGGAAAAAGCTGAAAAACAGCAGGATAAAAAGATAAAGGTTGAAGAAACCGTGAAGAAGGAGCAGGCTCAGAAGGAGGTTGAACAGGAAGAAACAGCTGAAGAGGCAGAAGCTGAAGAGAAAGAGGAGCCCAAAAAAGAGCCCACAGCAGAAGAAAAACTGGCAGAATTGCAGGATCGTTACCTGCGATTGTCAGCGGAGTATGACAACTTCCGGAAAAGGACCCTGAAAGAGAAGATCGACCTGCAGAAGAGCGCCAATGAAAATCTGCTGGAGGCGATACTGCCCGTTGCAGATGATTTTGACCGGGCCATGCAATCGGTGGATGAGGCCATAGACATTGAGGCTGTCAAAGAGGGAATGAAGCTGATCTCTGGCAAGTTTCATGGATTCCTTAACCAGCAGGGTGTCAAAGAGATTGGAGCAATCAACAAGGAATTCAACACAGATCTGCACGAAGCGATTACCAAGATTCCTGCTCCATCTAAAAAGCTAAAGGGCAAAGTGGTGGATGTGGTTCAGAAAGGATATTTTCTGAACGATAAGGTCCTGAGATTTTCAAAGGTGGTTATAGGGGAATAAGATGGAAAAAAGAGATTATTACGAAATACTCGGCGTATCTAAAAGTGCTGCCCAGGACGAGATCAAGAAAGCGTACCGGAAGCAGGCACTGCAGTACCATCCCGATAAGAATCAGGGCAACAAGGAGGCTGAAGAGAAGTTCAAAGAGGCAGCTGAAGCCTATGAGATTCTTTCCGATACCCAGAAACGTCAGAAGTACGACCAGTTTGGCCATGCTGCCTTCCAAAACGGGGGAGCCGGTGGCTTTCACGGCGGCGGAATGACCATGGAGGATATCTTCTCCCAGTTTGGAGACATCTTTGGCGGATTTGGCGGATTTAGCGGAGGCTCCAGGGGTGGCGGTGTCACCAAAGGATCCAACCTGCGAGTAAAGGTGAAGCTGAACCTGGAGGAGGTGGCCAGGGGCGTAGAGAAGAAGATTAAAGTAAAAAAATATGTCTCCTGCGATGCCTGCGGCGGATCGGGAGCCAAACACGGTACTGCTAAAAATACCTGCCAGACCTGTCACGGCCACGGCCAGGTTACCCGTGTTACCAATACATTCCTGGGGCAGATGCAAACGGCATCCACCTGTCCCACCTGTCACGGCGAAGGAACCACCATCAGTCAGAAGTGCGAATCGTGCTACGGCGAAGGAATTGTGAAAAAAGAGGAGGTGATCAAGATCAATATCCCCGCAGGGGTGGCAGAAGGAATGCAGGTAAAAATGAGCGGTAAAGGCAATGCTGCGCGCCGGGGCGGTGTCAACGGCGACCTGCTGGTCATTATCCAGGAGGAGAACCATCCGGAACTGACCAGGGATGGAAGCGATCTGCTCTACAATCTTTACCTGAGCATACCACAGGCCACCCTGGGTGCCACAGTGGAGATCCCCACTGTGGAGGGACGGGCCAAGATCAAGATCGAAGCAGGGACCCAGCCAGGACGGGTACTGCGACTCAGGGGAAAAGGTATACCCGAGGTCAATGGTTACGGAAAGGGCGATCTGCTGGTACAGATCAATGTATGGATCCCAAAATCGCTGGACAAAGAGGAGCGAAAGGTATTTGAAAAGATGGTACAATCGGATACCTTTACCCCCCAACCCGACAGATCAGAACCCAGTTTCTTTAACCGGATGAAAAATTTCTTTGAATGAACCGAGCCAGCGAGCTCAGCGGAGCTAATCTTATTACTGCCAGTGAAGTTGTAAAGGACTTCAGCGGACACAGGGCACTGAACCATGTGTCGATGGAGGTCCCTGAAGGCAGCATCTATGGCTTGCTGGGACCCAATGGTGCCGGGAAGACCACACTGCTTCGCATTATCAATCAGATTACCGCACCCGACCAGGGCTCCATCCTGTTCGAGGGAGCACCTATCGATCAGGAACACCGGCATATGATCGGTTACCTGCCGGAAGAGCGGGGACTCTACAACAAGATGAAGGTTGGAGAACAGGCATTGTACCTGGCACAGCTGAAGGGACTCTCCAGGCAGGAGGCCATGAAGAGGCTGAAAATGTGGTTCCTGAAATTTGAGATTGAAGCGTGGTGGGACAAAAAGGTGGAGGAGCTCTCCAAGGGAATGGCGCAGAAGGTGCAATTTATCATCACGGTACTGCACGAACCAAGGCTCCTGATCTTCGATGAACCCTTCAGTGGGTTCGACCCCATCAATGTGAATCTGTTGAAGCAGGAGATTCTTCAGATGAAAGAGCAGGGAGCCACCATCATCTTCTCCACCCACAACATGGCATCTGTAGAGGAGCTCTGCGACCATATCACCCTGCTCAATGAGTCAGAAGTAGTACTACAGGGAGAGATCTCAGAGATCAGGGAGAGGTACCGGGCCAATAAGTATCAGGTCACTTTTTCAGGCAGTGAAGATAGACTGGCCAGTGGTCTGGACCCCCGGTTTGAACTGCTGAGGGTGGAAGAAAACGGCATGGGCCGGAAGGCCACCATACAGATTAAAGAAGAGGGGGAGGGATCGGGCAACCTGATCAGGAACCTGGTGGAGATCACAGAGATTAAAGCTTTTCACGAGATATTGCCGGGCATGAACGATATATTTATCCAGGTGGTCAATGAGACCATTCACAAGAAGGGAACCTGATCATGAATAAAATATATCTGATCATTCGGAGGGAGTATCTTACCCGCATCAGGAAGAAGTCCTTTATCATCATGTCGGTACTGGGGCCCCTGATCTTTGCAGCCTATATTTTGATCCCCATGTACTTTGCCACACTGGAGGACAAGGAGGAGAAGAGAATGGTGGTGATCGACGACTCTAAACTTTTTACCGAACAGGGAGCGGATGGTCCCGTTTTTGTCATCCCGGAAACCGAAACCCTGAAATTCCAGGTGATCGAGGGTGTCCCCATCGAAACATTCAGGGAGACTTTTGAGGAGTCGGGGTACTATGGCCTGTTGTTTATCCCCTCCAATATCCTGGCTTCGGAATCATCATTGATCTACTCTACCAAGCAGATCTCCATAGAAATTTCAGAGTACCTGGAGCGTTCCATGGAGAGCGAAATTGAACACTTGAAACTGGCCCAGCATGATATCGAGGAGATTGAAAAGATCCTGGCGGAGGTAGAGACCAGTATCAATGTAAGAAATATCAAGTGGACAAAAGATGGTAAGAGCCAGGAGAGTAACACCGGTGTGGTGATGGGTGTTGGGTACCTGGGGGGAATGATGATCTTTTTCTTTATTTTCTTCTTCGGTTCTCAGGTAATGCGCGGGGTGATCGAAGAGAAGGTGAGCCGCATCATAGAAGTGATTGTCAGCTCTGTGAAACCATTCCAACTGATGATGGGCAAGATTATCGGGGTGGGACTTACCGGTCTGACCCAGTTCCTGATCTGGTCGATCCTTTCTGCCATGCTGATTACCGGACTGAAAGCAGCCTTCTTCCCGGAACTGAACCAGACCCCTACCGAACAGGTGGTGTCATCCGACCTCTTTGGCCAGGGAGCCAGCGGAGAGAATCTGGTAAACCGGTCTGCCGAAACAGAGGCAAGCAGTGAGATGGATATGGCACAGGAGATTTTTGCCTCCTTGAAATCGATCAATGCCGGGGTAATGATCGGTTCGTTCCTTTTCTTCTTTATTTTCGGTTACCTGCTATATGCTGCCATGTTTGCGGTGATCGGTTCGGCAGTGGATAATGAGACAGATACACAGCAACTGATCTTCCCTGTCATCCTGCCACTGGTCCTGGGTCTCTATGTGATGATCAGCGCCATCAATAACCCGGATAATGCACTATCGTTCTGGTTCAGCATCATCCCGTTTACATCACCGGTGGTTATGATGGTACGAATCCCCTTCGGAGTACCCTGGTGGCAACTGGCCCTCTCTGGCTCCCTTCTGATAGGTACATTCCTGGGTATGACATGGGTGGCAGGAAAGGTTTACCGAACCGGGATCCTGATGTATGGTAAGAAAAACAGCTATAAAGAGATCTGGAAATGGCTAAGGTATAGCTCATGATTACAGCGATTCTCGATTTCGGCACCAACACTTTTAACCTCCTGATTGCTGAGCGGAAGGAGCGCAGTTTCAATATCCTGCACAGCAGCAAGCAGCCTGTAAAGCTGGGAAAGGGAGGTATTCAGGCGAATCGTATTACTCCGGATGCATTTGAACGAGGGTTCGTAGCCATACAGAACCACATGGAGACCATTGCTCTTTATAATGTGGACGAAATCCGTGCCTTTGCCACTTCGGCCATCAGAAACGCTGCCAACGGAGAGAAATTTACCGAAGAGGTTTACCGGAAGTTCGGTGTCAGGGTCAGGGTGATCCCCGGTGAACGGGAGGCGGAACTGATCTACAAAGGGGTACGCCAGGCTGTCTCCTTGAACGAAAGCTACGTAATGATCCTCGATATCGGGGGAGGAAGCATCGAGTTTATCATCTGCAACATAGAGGGGATTGTCTGGAAACACAGTTTCGAACTGGGGATGGCCAGGCTGATGGAACTGTTCACCCTTTCGGATCCCATTACCCCTGAAGAGATACGGGCCCTGGAATCCTATTTCATGGATGAGCTGGCACCACTGCTGGAGGTGGTAAAAAAAGTAAAACCATACACCCTGATTGGGGCCTCGGGATCTTTTGATACGTTTCATGCACTGATCCTCCATCGCAAGGGGATGGAGGCAGACCAGTTCCACGGAAGGGAGATCTCCCTGAAAGAGTACAAAAAGCTTCACCGTCTGCTGCTCCGTTCTACCGCAGAGCAACGCAGGGCCATGCCCGGTATGGAACCCGTGCGGGTGGAGATGATTGTGGCCGCCACAATTTTTGTTAGTTTTGTGCTACGCGCCTGCCAAATCAGACACCTTCATCACTCAGAATTTGCACTGAAAGAGGGGGTCATCTCCGAACTGGTGGGTATCTGAATCGAAAAATTTGATTATGGTAAATATCCTGGTTATAGACGACGAAAGAAGTATCCGCAATACTCTGAAAGAGATTCTTGAATATGAAAAATTTAAGGTGGAGCTGGCCGAACATGGCGCCGAGGGACTGGAGAAATACAGGAAGGGGAGCTACGACATAGTGCTGTGCGATATCAAGATGCCCGAAATGGACGGACTGGAAGTGCTGGAGAAGATTTTCGAGGAGGAGGGAGACGCCCAGGTGATCATGATCTCGGGCCATGGGAACATCGACAATGCGGTAGAAGCAATCAAGAAGGGAGCCTATGATTTTATTGAAAAGCCGTTGGACCTGAACCGGTTGCTGATCACCATTCGCAATGCCCTGGATAAATCGACCCTGATCACTGAAACCAAAGTGTTGAAACGGAAAGTCAACAAAGGGTACAATATGGTCGGAGAATCGAAAGCCATTCAGCAGGTCATGGAGATCATCGACAAGGTGGCCCCCACCGATGCCAAGGTCCTGATCACCGGGGCGAACGGAACCGGCAAAGAGCTGGTGGCCCGCTCACTCCATGAGAACAGCACCCGTGCAGCCGCACCATTTATTGAAGTGAATTGCGCCGCTATCCCTTCCGAACTGATCGAAAGTGAGCTTTTCGGCCATGAAAAGGGGGCCT
>JAGLTY010000107.1 GCA_023135025.1 Bacteroidales bacterium
GGGTTAATATGCCAGTGGACACCCTCAACCAATCCATGAGCACTATGTTCTGATCCAATTTTCATTTTAAGCAGGATATTCCATTCTGTATTTGCCGAATCTGCTAAGAAGTTCTTTTCATTTCGCAGGTTATGTGAATAAAACTTCTCGGGCCAATGACACTCCTCACAGGTTTCACGGGCAGGTCTCAGGCTATGAATAGGGGTTTCAATGGGAGTTGGATATTTGTTAAATACAACCGAATATACCTGGTATAATCCGGAGAGTTTGCTTCTCACATACCATTCTGCTCCCTCTCCAACATGACACTCTACACAGGTCACCCGTGAATGTGCAGACTCCTGGTAAGCTGTGTACTCCGGCTCCATTACACTATGACAGAGTGTTCCACAAAATTCATTGGACTCGGTATAGTGAAATGCTTTATAACTGCCAATCCCGGTAAATAAAAGGAACAGGATGCTCACAAGAATAAACAATCCTACGGCATTCCAGTGCCTTTGATTGCTAAGATCAAGAACGATTTTCGATACAACACTTCCCTCTCCCTCTCTTTTAATTCTCCTGGACCTTCTGGACATACCTATGGGGATAAGAATAAGCCCAATGACCAGGAAAACAGGTAATATTATATAAATGAAGATGCCTACATAGGATCCTGACTCCTCATTTTCAAAAAGGGTCATGGAGATCATAAAGAAAACTATGATCAAGGCACTTACACTTGCAAGAATGCTTCCAAACAGGGAGATTGGATTGTAATAGGTTCTTGGTAGTTTCATTCGACCGAAGCTTATTCTTAATAAGAAAATAAGGATTTCTTCATTGACCAAGGTAAGTGTATTCACTAACTTAGCAATAGTCACCCCACATATTAACATAATAATGAAGCAGGTGGATACTTTAACCCGGCTGCTTTGGATAGAATTCGTATATTAAACCCACAGGAGGATTCAATATGAAAATCAAGACAATAGTTTGTATAGCTTTCGTCATTGGAACAATGTTTTCTGCCGCACAGGTGGTGGCTCAGTCAGGTACTTTCCCACAAACCGCAGATCCAGCATCGATACCCGCAAATGAGAAGCTGGTTGTTGTCTGGACCAGCGGTGACAGAGATGTGGCACTAAAAATGGTTTTTATGTATACCTATAACGCACAAAATAGAGGGTGGTGGGACGACATTACACTGGTGGTCTGGGGACCCTCAGCCAAACTTCTTTCTGAGGATGAGGAGTTGCAGGGATATATGAAGAGGATCATTGAATCCGGAGTTACAGTGAAGGCATGTAAAGGATGCTCTGACCAGTATGGAGTTTCTGATACACTTGAGGAATTGGGAATCACTGTATTATATATCGGAAAAGAACTGACGCATTATATTAAAGAGGGGCGGGAACTGCTTACCTTTTAACTGACAACATAAAGAACTTTAAGTATGAAACAACTAAAGATCCATTGTTCCTGGATCATTTTGGTCCTCTCCTTAAGCTCATGTAACAGCGAGCCCGATCTGGGGATTTTCGAAGGAAATAGTGATATTGGAAATGTCGGATATGCCGGATCGTTTGCATTCGATCCTTCCGACAGCTCGTATGTGGTATCTGGAGGCGGTACCAATATGTGGTTCGATAGTGATGAACTCCACTATGTATGGAAGAAAGTGTCAGGAGATATTTCTATTGCAGCCGACATTGAGTGGGTAGGAGAGGGAGTTGAATCCCATAGAAAAGCCTGCCTGATTATCCGTCAGAACCTGGACAGTGCCTCAGTATATGTGGATGCAGCAGTGCATGGAGACGGACTCACATCGATCCAGTACAGGGGTACCCCCGGGGATGTAACCAGGGAGGTTCAGGCCAATATCTCTTCACCGGGGAGGGTGCGAATTGAGAAAATTGGTGATTATGTTTCTATGTCAGCTGCAGTTGGGGATGAATCGCTTAAATACTCCGGGGGGACTTTTAAACTCCTGTTTAAAGAGCCTTTTTACATCGGATTGGGTGTCAGTGCACACAACAACGATACCATCGAAACAGCCATATTCTCCAATGTCTGGATTGAACCCATTGTCCAGAAACCAGATTCGTTAAAGAAGATTGAAAGCACACTGGAAACCATTGCCATTGCATCGTTCAACAGACGGGTCGTCTACCATACCGATAGTCACATTGAAGCTCCTAACTGGTCGCCGGATGGTAACACTTTGATTTACAACAGTCGTGGCCAGTTGTACAAGATCCCGGTGGAAGGCGGGAATCCAGAGTTAATTCCTACCGGATTTGCTAGGAGGATCAATAACGATCACGGAATTTCTCCTGATGGAACACAACTGGTGATCAGCGACGGGACAGAAACCGGCCGCTCAATGATCTACTCACTCCCTGTGGAAGGTGGCGATCCGGAAAAGATCACCTCTTTGAGCCCATCATACTGGCATGGCTGGTCGCCCGATGGCAAAACCCTCGCTTATTGTGCTGAGCAGAACGGTAATTATGATGTCTACACCATTCCTCTTGCAGGTGGGAGAGAAAAGCGATTAACCACTGCAGAAGGACTGGATGATGGCCCCGATTATTCTCCCGATGGCCAATACATCTATTTTAATTCTGTCCGTACAGGTGTCATGCAAATCTGGAGAATGAAGGCCGATGGCAGTGAGCAGGAACAGGTCACCACCGATAAGTATAACGACTGGTTTGCACACCCTTCTCCAGATGGCCGTTGGATTGTCTATGTTACTTTCGGAACAGATGTTCCTGCCGGTTCCCATCCGCCCAACAAAGATGTAATGCTCCGCCTGATGAACCTGGATACAAAAGAGGTCCGGGTCATGGCAAAACTATTTGGCGGACAGGGCACCATCAATGTACCCTCCTGGTCGCCCGACAGTGAACATGTGGCATTTGTAAGTTATCGTTTGTATTAGGCGGAATGAGGAAAGTAACTTTTGGAATGACCGGACTTCAGGTTTCCGTGCTGGGATTTGGATGCATGCGCTTTCCGGTGATCGGAAATGATAATTCCAGGATCGATGAGGAGCAAGCCATGAAGATGATCCATCATGCCATCGATAATGGGATCAACTATTTTGATACAGCCTATCCCTATCATGCTCATGATTTTTCAAAAGGGGGTGCAAGCGAACCCTTTCTGGCCAAAGCACTAAAAAATGGCTACAGGGAGAAGGTATATCTGGCCACCAAGCTTCCGTCCTGGCTGGTAGAATCCAGGGAAGATATGGATAGGTTCCTGGATGAACAACTGGAGAGGCTTGATACCGGAGCCATCGATTTTTACCTTCTGCACTCACTGGATCGTATATCGTGGAAAAAACTGCTTCAATTTGGTGTTCTTGAATTTCTGAACAGCGCCATTGAAGCGGAGAAGATCCGTTATGCCGGCTTCTCCTATCACGATGAGGTTGGCCTGTTCAAGGAGATTGTGGATGCCTATAACTGGACCTTTTGCCAGATCCAGTACAACTACCTCGATGAGGAGTTCCAGGCTGGAAGGGAGGGTTTGAATTATGCAGCCGGAAAGGGGCTGGCAGTTGTGGCCATGGAGCCTCTGCGGGGAGGAACACTGGTAAACGGGCTTCCACCCGCTGCCAGGAAAGTGATGTTGGATGCAGCTCCCGAAAGAACAGCGGTGGAGTGGGCCCTTCAATGGTTATGGAGGCAGCCTGAAGTTACTGTAGTATTAAGTGGAATGTCGCACCTCGATCATGTGAAGGAGAATATTCAGTTGGCCAATGATTTCTCCCAAAAGGAGTGGACAGCGAAAGATAAGGATACCCTTCAAAGTGCCGTTGGAATAACCAGGGAGTTGCAGAGGGTGAATTGTACCGATTGTGGTTACTGCATGCCGTGTCCGGAAGGGGTCAATATCTCCCGCAACTTTGCACTATGCAACGATCACTATATGGTGCAGGATCCGGCTGCTAAACTCAGGTACCAGCGATTGCTCAGTGAAACCGCAAAGGCATCCAACTGTGTTCAGTGCGGCCAATGTGAACCACTCTGTCCCCAGGGTATTCATATTATGGAAGAACTGGAACATGTGGCAGAACTTTTTAAAGCCTGAAGGTATCTCTGTTACATAAGGATGATACCAGATTTACGGCAATGATCGTGCATTTGTCCCGGCCAAAGGCTGGCCTGGACCTCACCAATATGGGCCTTTCGGAGAAAATACATACAGAGCCGGGATTGTCCGATTCCACCACCTACCGATTCAGGATATTCCCCTGCGAGCAACCTTTTATGGAACAACAGCTCTTTGCGTTCCGACTTGCCCTGGATATCCAGTTGCCTGATCAGGGCCGTTTTATCTACACGGATTCCCATGGAGGAGAGTTCAAAGGCATTTTCCAGGATGGGATTCCAGACCACAATATCACCATTTAACCCCTTGTAACCATTGGCTGTTGGTGTAGACCAATCATCGTAATCAGGAGCCCGGCCGTCGTGAGGCTGACCATTGGCCAGGTCACTTCCGATCCCGATTATAAATACTGCCTTGAATTCCCTGGCAATCTCAAACTCCCGCTCCTTAGGATTCAGATCGGGATACCGTTCAAGTAACTCTTCAGCGTGAATGAAATGGATGGTATCAGGAAGAATGGGTATTATATCCGGATGGTTTTCATATACGATAAACTCGGTTCGCTTGATTACCGAATAGATCTGGTTAACAATGGCCTTCAGAGTAGCAACGTTCCTCTCTTCCGGTAATAGTATCTTCTCCCAGTCCCACTGGTCCACGTAAATGGAGTGTATATTGTCCAGCTCCTCATCGGGACGAAGGGCATTCATATCGGTATAGATACCATAGCTATTGGCGATCTCGTAATCGGCAAGCATCATGCGCTTCCATTTGGCCAGCGAATGCACAATTTCAGCAATGGTTCCATCCATATCTTTCACTTCGAAAGATACCGGTCGTTCGGTACCGTTCAGATCATCATTGATTCCGGTTCCTCTCTGGACGAACAGGGGTGCAGTGACCCTTCTTAACTTCAACTCTGCTGCCAGGTTTAACTCAAAAAAATCCTTTACCATTTTTATGGCTCTTTCCGTCTCCTTTAATGAGAGCGGGGAACTGTAGTTACTTGGAATGTATAGTTTCATGAGTAATTTGGTTTGTAGTGTTGCACTGGCTACAAATAACAGTATAATAAATCAGATTTTAAAATGGACCTAGTGAAGGAATGTAACATCGCCGGTAAGCAATTCCTGCAACCCATCGATGTATGTCACCCATGCTTTGTAAATATAGACCCCCGGTTGGACCAGTTCGCCTGATTTGAGGTAGCCATCCCATCCAATATAGACCTCATTGGTTTCCCATATCATCTCACCCCAACGGGTATAGATGATCATGTGCAATTTAACGGCATTCTCCAGGTGGGGATGAAACACCGTATTGTCAATGGCATTCTCACCCCAGTTCCCCCCTGTGGGTCCGCTCCCATTCCATACAAAGGCGTTGGGAAAGAGCGTACTGCCTTCACCGTTCAAAACATTGATCAATTTTTCCCTGACCAGTGTATCGGGACAATTGTGCTCGCTCTTAACATAGAGGGAAACCGTGTAGATTCCTTCCTCCCGGTAAACATGGGATGGATTTTCATCCCTTGATCTCTCTCCATCACCAAAATCCCAAATATATTCAGTGGAGTTGATTGAGTTGTTGACAAATTTGATCAACTGTTTCAGGTTCTTGACCTCCCGGGGATAAGCTTCAAATAGTGCTTGAGGATTTGGATGGATCAGTACGATCTGTTCGGTGGAATCCACCCCGGATAAACCGTATGCTGTCAGCTTTACATGATGCTCCTTGCTTTCCCAGAATCTGTGTGTGGGTGTCGCCTCTGTGGAAAAGAATCCATCGTCAAAATCCCAGATATAGGTGTCTGCATAAAGACTCTGATTTCTGAAGGTGACATCCAGGGGTGGGCAGCCCACAGAAGCGGGCTGAAACACAGCCTGGGGTGGTGGTGGTATGATCCGGACCTGTTTACTAATACTGTCCCGGCAATAGGGACTGAATGATTTAAGCTCCACATCGTAAATGCCCCAGGTATCGTAAATATGCTGGTCTGGATCTTTGAGTGTTTCGGAGGAACCATCTCCAAAATCCCAGCTATATGACCAATTTCCCGGTGAAGTCAGGTTGATCAGGAAGATCTCTGAACCAGGAAAGTCCTGGACCTGAGGGTTCACAAAAAAATTGGCTTCTGGAGACGGATATATGCGAATACTATCGTTCAGTGTATCTTTACATCCAAAGAGTGTCTCCACAATCAGCTGAATATAGAATACCGTATCTGTTTTGGGAACACCATAAATGGTATCTCCCTCTTCGACCCCGATAATCCAATCCCTGTAGTCGTAATGATAGGAATAGGATACCTGGCTGTAGGGTGTTATTTGCCTGATGCCATCGCCGAAGTCCCAGGTATAGCTGTAATAGCCTTCCACACTTTCAAAATCCACTTCAACAGGGCTGCACAGGTCATCATAGTTCGCTGTCAATTCTATTACCGGCAAAGGATGGACCTCCATTATCAGCGTGTCGTACAGATCGGTTTCACAGGAGTAGCTGCCGTGGTGTTCGATGATTTTCACCAGGTTGTATTGATTCAGTCCGACTCCGTTATTCAGGAGGAGGGAAAGGGTATCATTTGAAAGATTTCGCAGTGTATCCCGGGTTCCCTGTATATCAAGGACCAGTTCAAAGGTGGAGCTATCTGTACCGCTTATCACTATATCGCCAAAGGATTGGTTATCTGCTGTCTGGCACCATGCCGAGTCAGGAGTCAGGAATTCGGCATATGGAGGTTCCGCCACTACCAGTTCCACGGTGTCGGTACCCACACATCCATTTGCATCCGGTTCGCTTTCAAAAGAGATGATATGCCTTCCCGGTCCGGCAACGGTTGGATCAAACAATCCGGTGCTGCTGTCGATGATACCACTGCCGGTCCATGTTCCAAGAGCTGTCGCCGCTTCAAGGTCATAGGGAGTATCATATGTACAGAATGGATCCACAGGGGTGATGGTTCCATCTGGTCCGGGCCTTACCACAATATCTTCTGTATCCATGGCTGAGCAGGAATTCT
>JAGLTY010000108.1 GCA_023135025.1 Bacteroidales bacterium
TAAATGAGATATCAGGACTGATGGACTTTGTCCTGCTTCCCGATCTGGTGGATCAACCAATGAAGATCAGTTAGCAGATCAACAGTTTGGCCGTTTCAATGCCATGCGCTTTTTTTATTTTCACAAAATAGATACCGCATGGCAGCCCCTTGCCTTCCAGATCAGAAATAGTAAAATTATCTTTCTCCTCTGCTCTCAGTTTATAAACAGGCATGCCTTCAAGGTTAAAAACTTCTACCATGGTTTGGTTAGGTTTAATGTGAAAACTGACCCTATCACTGGACTAAAATATAGTGTGAATCAACCAAAGCAAAGAGAATTCTGACTTATTGTGTGAACAGTGGGTTCTGGGATATGAACACGGTGGTTTCCCGTATAAACCGATTACCTGGAGAATGTCGATTCCAGCATCTTGATCTTCTGAGCCGGAATCTTGATGGAGCATGATTTGCCCGGATACTCAAGTATGCAACTGCAACTCTTGCGGTCCACCCTGGAGAGGTATTTCAGGTTCAACAGGTAGGAACGGCTGGCGCGGAAAAAACTGCTCCCCTCAAGGATCTCCTCTATGGCGCCAAGGTTCTGGGTAGTGATTTCACAGTTGCCACGAGTGAGTTGAATATGGGTATAATTACCATCGGCCTGACAATAGACCACTTCCGAAGGGTCGATAAGGAGATAACCTGAACGGGTGTTTAGCTTAATCTTGGCAGGGCTATTGCCCCGCAATGTTTCAACCAGTTTATGAAGGTCCTGTTCCTGAACCTTTCTCCCTATTCTCCGAAACCGTTCGATGGCACTATCCAGCTCCTCCTGATGAACAGGTTTCAGGATATAATCAAAAACCGAATTGCGAATGGCCTGGATCGCATAGTGTTCATAAGCAGTGACGAAAATAATCCCGGGGTTTTCACCTGATATCTGTACCTGTTCAATAAAATGGAATCCATCCTTTTCAGGCATCTGTATATCCAGGAGAACCAGGTGTGGACGTTCTCTTTTCACGAGCCTTAAAGCCTCATCCACATTACCTGCAACCCCGATGACTGAAACTCCATTGTTCCCCAGCAGCATGTATTTGAGCAGCTCCCGGGCCTCCGGCTCGTCATCTACAAGCACTATTTTCAACACCTCCTCCATGGAATGAAAGGAATCACATTTCTTTTCAGAGCGCAAGTTATAAAATTCCACGAAGGACAAAAAATGGAGTCATACTGACGGCAATTCAGGTTTTTTTTGTAATCTTCAATGTTTTAATGCTGTAAAAAGCATGCCAGACTCTCATCCGCATAGAACCACAGCCAGCTTTGGCACCCTTCCGGTCTTCATGACGACCATCTCAACTATTCTTGGGGCCATTCTCTTTCTAAGATTTGGATATGCTGTGGGCCATCTGGGATTTTTAGGGGTCATAGGGATCATTTTCCTGGGACATATGGTTACCATTCCTACCGCCATGGCGGTGGCCGAAATTGCCACTAACCATAAGGTTCAGGGGGGCGGTGCATACTATATCATCAGCCGCTCCTTCGGTATCAATATTGGTTCGGCAATCGGCATTGCACTCTATCTCAGTCAGGCCATCAGCGTTGCTTTCTATGTCATCGCATTCTCTGAAGCATTTGACCCGCTGATCAGGTATCTTCACTACGAAATTAATACACCCCTGATTGATAAACGGTGGGTCGGACTTGCCAGCATGACCCTGCTCTCCATGATCATCCTTTCGAGGGGAGCCAAAATTGGAATGAAAGCACTCTATTTCGTTGTTGCCATCCTGTTTACCTCCCTGCTCTTCTTTTTCCTTGGAAAATCAAATTCAACAGAGCCCATTATTTTAAATGCACATATCCAGAATCCGGATAATTTTTTCTTTGTATTTACCATTATTTTCCCAGCATTCACCGGATTGATAGCGGGACTCGGACTTTCTGGCGACCTGCGCGATCCCAGCAGGTCCATCCCCAGGGGAACACTCTTGGCCACCCTGGGTGGATTTGTGGTCTATATACTGGTGGCCTATAAACTGGCTATCAGCGCTTCTCCTGATGATATGGCCTCCGACCAGCTGATTATGGAGAAGATTGCCCTTTGGGGCCCCATCATACCCATCGGCCTGGCTGCAGCATCCCTCTCATCTGCCCTGGGCTCAATCATGGTTGCCCCGCGTACCCTCCAGGCCATGGGGTACGACAATGTGTTCCCGGGAGCTGGTCTGAACAGCTGGCTATCCCGTGGCAAGGAGAAAGACAACGAACCCACCAATGCGGGATTGATAAGCATCATCATAGGATTCGTGTTTGTGGCCTTTGGAGACATCGATTTCGTGGCACAGATCATCTCCATGTTCTTTATGGTCACCTATGGCGTAATATGCCTGATCTCCCTGCTGGAGCACTTTGCTGCGGACCCATCTTACCGGCCCACCTTCAAATCAAGGTGGTATATCTCCCTGCTTGGTGCGGTCACCTCATTCTGGCTGATGTTTAAAATGAACGCTCCCTATGCCCTGCTGTCTCTGATTGTCATGGGTGGTATCTATACCATGGTCTCCAGTTACAAACGAAAAGAGAAAGGACTGGTCAACCTCTTTCGCGGAGTGGTGTTCCAGGCAAGCAGACAGTTACAGATTCTGGCACAAAGGGCTGACCGGGAGGACCTGGATGAGCACTGGCGCCCCTTCACCATCTGTGTTTCACAGGATACATTTATGCGCAGGAGTGCTTTTGATCTGCTCAGGTGGATCTCTCTGAAATATGGATTTGGAACTTACATCCACTATATCAAGGGATTTCTGACCGAGGAGACCAATAAGGAGTCAAAAGAGATCCTCAATAAACTGTTACATCTTGCCGCGGGAAGCAAGAACCGGGTCTACCTGGACACCATTATCAGCCCCTCCTACACTTCAGCTATCGCCCAGGTGATCCAGCTATCGGGAATCTCCGGAAAGGGAAATAACATGATGCTCTTCGAATTTTCACAAACTGAGCCGGAAGCACTGGAGGAGGCTCTGAACACGCATGACATCCTGTATGCCACCGGGTTTGATCTCTGCATTCTGAATACATCTTACAAAGGATTTGGTTACAAAAGAGAGATCCATATATGGATCACCCAGGCAGATTCTGACAATGCCAACCTGATGATCCTGTTGGGATATATCATCATGGGGCATCCTGAATGGAAAAAGGGAATCATCAAGATTTTTGCCATCTATCAGCCCGAAGCAGTCACACGCAGGAAGGAGGAGCTGAAACAGTTAATTAAAGAGGGCCGGCTTCCCATATCATTAACCAATATTAGCCTGATCAGTGCCAGAGGGGACAGAGGAACCCGGGAGATTATCGGGGAGGTCTCGTCGGATGCCGACCTGACCATTATCGGGTTTCGGCATGAGCAGCTATCCACTGAAGGGTACAAGCTATATACCGGGTATAATAAGCTGGGGAATGTGCTATTTGTAAGCGCCAACAAGAAAAAAGAGATCAACTAAAACACTATCTTTGAATAAAAAGCAGATGGAAAAAATCGCTGTCTTTCCGGGGTCATTTGACCCTTTTACCGTAGGTCATGAAAATATTGTGCTTCGTGGACTTGGCCTCTTTGATAAAATCATCGTAGCTATCGGGGTCCACTCCACCAAAAAGCCACTGCTAAGAATTGAGGCCAGGGTAAAGATGGTCAACCGGATTTTTAGCACCAACGACCAGGTAAGCGCAGACTCTTTCGAAGGATTGACAGTGGATTACTGCAAAAAAGTGAATGCCACGCATATGCTCAGGGGAATACGGACAGCAGCCGACTTTGAATACGAAAGGGCCATTGCCCAGATCAATAAACTGATGTTGCCTTCTGTCGAATCCATTTTTCTGCTAACCACACCTGAACACACTCCTGTTAATTCAACCATCATCCGGGACATCATCCGTAACGGCGGTGATGCTTCGCAGTTTCTTCCGGAGGGTGTGAATATCAAGGAGTATCTCTGATGCTTTGCCGGTCGATCATTTATACCCTGTTGTTATGGGGCTGTGGAAACATCATGGGCCAGTCTGCCTCGGTTCATGCCATCTCCCCGGATTACTCGGGTCAATCCATACATACAACCATTGCATGGAACCCTTTTGTTACCATTCCTGAATTTTCCAACAGTGTGGTGTGCAGTGAAGAGGGAGAATTTGAACAGCTCATACCGCTTAAATCACCAAGGGTGGTGCAGTTCGAAACCGGGATCTATCAAGCCTACCTTTACATGGAGCCCGGCTTTCATTATGAGGTGGAACTTCCAGACTTCGTTGAAAAAGAGTGGGACAACCGTATCTCTCCATTTTATCAGCCAGTAGCTCTGCCTCTTAACGTCCGCTCACGCACCTCTCTTTCGACCCGGGAGTGTATCGACGGATCAATGGATGTGAACCATACCATTGCAGGGTTTGACTCACTCTTTGTCAACGCCAATCAGGAGATCATCACGCAGCGACGATTGGGGCATCATGGTCATACCGATTCTATTATCCAGCAACTGGAAGTTCAGTTCAGGAGCGACAGTTCCCTGTTTTTTTCAGACTACCGGCGCTTCAGATATGGAGTTTTAAAGCTTAATAAAGGTGAAACCGGACTGGACATACTAAGCCATGATTATCTTGGCCCCACTGTGATGGAGTGGCATCCTGGATTTATTGAGCTTTTCAGGGCCCTTTTTAAAGATTTTATTTTTTACTATTCAGGCACCACTGATGGTGAGGACTTCCGGAATTTGGTGAACCGGAACCAGGAGTTCCGGAAGGTGCGTCAGCTTGTTCTAAAGCACCCTGCTGTATGGAGTGACACTCTTGCAGAGATGATCCTGCTGCAGGAGTTCTCCGAGCTGTTTTACCGGGGCGAATACCACAAGGAGGCTATCCTGATCATGCTGGACTCCATGGCACATGATCCCGTTACCCCTCAATTTGGTATATATGCAGCGCAGTTAAAGCAGAAGTTATCCAGCCTGGTAACCGGAAACACTCCTCCTGGCATATCATTGGAGGATCTGGAAGGAAAAACCTGGACATTGAGTGATTTTGAGGGCAAATACACCTACCTTTTGTTTGGTACAACCGATCACTATGGCTGTATGATGGAGTATCCGTTTCTACAATCCTACATTGATAAGCATGCATCTTATTTGAATGTGGTCACAGTGATGGTATCAGAAGAGCGCTCTAAATTAGAAGATTTTATGCGCAGGAACAGTTACAGCTGGAAAGTTCTTCATTATGAAGGACAGCCCGGGGTCCTGAACGATTTCATGGTTAGGGCATATCCCACTGCCTACCTGATTGACCGGGATGGTAAGCTGCTCCTCTCCCCGGCCACATTGCCATCGGAGGGATTTGAACAACAGCTGTTCCGCATCATGCGTTCAAGGGGCGAAATCTGATCAGAGTAACTTCCTCATATAGAGCACATCCAGGATGCTGGCATAACTGTTTTCCCGAATGAAACCTGTCTCTCCAGGGGTTGCCCACCTGTAATCGGTGATACCCTCCTCAGCCTGTAAAACCGGATCCCCACTCCCTCCAAACTGCATTTCGAACCACTTGGTCTTTTTCAGCACTCTCTTTCCTTTCAATGTGTATGTGTGGTAGGTGGATATAAGCGGATCGACCAGTTGAAGTCCGGGAAGGCCGGTCTCCTCCTCCACCTCTCTCAATGCTGCACTTTGAAAATCCTCTCCCTTTTCCAGTTTCCCCTTTGGAAGGTCCCAGGTCCCGTTTCGGCGGATCACCAGGAACTCACCCCTGGCGTTGAGAACCACCCCGCCTCCCGCTTCAATCACCTTAAAACAGGCCTTGAACTCTTCAAAAAGCATCAGCATATCTTCATGAAAAATATAGAGGTTGTTAATCTGGTTTAATGAATCAAACAGGCCTACCAGTTCATTCAATTCATAGAAATTGTTGTATTTATAAAAGAGACCTTTATGCTTTGCAAAAGCCCTGGAAAAATCATCTCCAAAAAATACCGTTCTATCGTTGAAAAAAACTTTATACATTTGCTGAATGGCAGATATAGATCGACACGTAGCAGGTGTGCTGTTGCAAAGTAAAGCAATAATCCTTGAACCCGCAAAACCCTTCAGGTGGGCTTCGGGCTGGCAATCCCCCATCTATTGCGATAATCGTGTCACCCTCTCCTACCCGGAGATCAGGAACTTTATTAAAGAGGCATTCCGGACAATCATATTGAACCATTTTGACGCACCCGATCTTATCGCCGGAGTGGCTACCGGAGCCATAGCCCAGGGTGTGCTGGTGGCGGATATCATGAACTTACCCTTTGTTTATGTGAGGCCATCTGCCAAGGAGCACGGCCGTCAGAACCTAATCGAGGGGCGCCTTCAGCCCGGACAGAAGGTGGTGGTGGTAGAGGACCTGATCAGTACCGGTGGGAGTTCATTGAAAGCGGTGGAGGCCCTGAGGCAAGCCGGAGCAACCGTGCTTGGAATGGCAGCCATCTTCTCTTACGGATTTGAGGTGGCAACCGACAATTTCAGAGAGGCGGATGTGGAGCTGCATACCCTCACCAATTATCATATTCTGATAGAGACGGCCCTGGCTACGGGCGATATTCAACAGGATCAGGTAGAGATGTTGCAACAGTGGAGAGAAGATCCGGCCGGGTGGCAGGGTAAATAAGAAAAATGTGTAAAATGAAGATTGAGAGTAGAATAGGAAAATCAGTCAGCAGCGATCAGCAGATCTATGACTTTATCAGCAATTTTCACAATTTCAAAGAGCTGCTTCCGGCAGATAAAGTGTCGGGGTGGGAATCATCGGAAGAGAAGTGTAGCTTTCAGGTGGACCCGTTGGGACGCACCGGGCTGATGATCGTTAAAAAGGAGCCCCACTCACTGGTTAAGATGAGCTCCGATCCGGAATTTTCCAGTTACCAGTTCACCATCTGGATCCAGCTAAAAAAGGTGGCATCGGATGATACCAGAATAAAGATCACCATCGAACCCCTGGTCAATAAGATGCTGATGCCCATGGTTAAGGGCCCGCTGAAAAAACTTGCAAATGGATTAATTGACAAAATGGAATCTTACGATTTTGCCGGTTAAGGGT
>JAGLTY010000109.1 GCA_023135025.1 Bacteroidales bacterium
CGTGAATTTATCACTCATCTGAAGAGTGGGGCCATTCTGATCAACTCCTCCCGTGGAGGTGTGGTGGATGAAACTGCGCTCCTGGAGGGGATCCGGAGTGGTAAATTATCAGATGTGATCCTGGATGTATTTGACAATGAACCGCTCATTAACCGGGATCTGCTGAAGACCATTACCCTGGCGACCCCTCATATTGCAGGCTACTCCCTGGATGGGAAGGCCAATGGCACTACCATGTCGGTTCGTGCAGTGAGCCGTTTTTTTGGTCTGGGCCTTGATCAATGGTCTCCCGCTTCAGTGCCGGCTCCAAATACCGCTGAACTGTTGGCCGACGGATCTGACAGTGACCTTTACACCCTTTTATGGGAGCTTTTCAGCCAGACCTATGATGTTGCTTCAGACACCCATCGGTTGAGGAGCGCCCCCGGCAGCTTTGAGAAGTTAAGGGAGGATTACCCTTTTCGAAGGGAGCCTGAAGCTTATGCGGTCAGGCTTTTTCAGGGATACCCTGAGGTTAGGGCAATTCTTGAGAAGCTGGGATTTGATGTGTTGTCGGACCAGTGTATGTGAAAATGAAACAGGATAGATTCAAATTATAAAAACAAATTAACAAGAAAGATGAAAACAAAAGCAGATATCGGACTGATCGGACTGGCAGTGATGGGCGAGAACCTGGTGCTGAACATGGAGCGAAACGGATTTACCGTGGCAGTCTATAACCGCACCGTCGCAAAGGTGGATAAATTCATAAATGGCCGCGGAAAAGATAAGCGCTTTATTGGCGCACATTCCATTGAGGAATTTATTGCCTCGCTGGAACGCCCCAGGAAAGTGATGATGCTGGTAAAGGCTGGAAAACCGGTGGATGATTTTATAGAGATGCTGCTTCCCCACCTGGAGGAGGGAGATATCATTATCGATGGTGGCAACTCCCATTTTCCCGATACCATTCGCCGGACCCGGTATGTGGAGAGTAAGGGGCTGTTGTTCATTGGAACAGGAGTCTCAGGAGGAGAAGAGGGTGCCCTGATGGGACCATCTATTATGCCTGGCGGATCGGCGGAAGCATGGCTTCATGTGAAGGAGATCTTTCAGGCAATTTCGGCCAAGGTGGAAGATGGAACTCCCTGTTGCGAATGGGTGGGAGATAATGGCGCCGGTCATTTTGTGAAGATGGTTCACAATGGTATTGAGTATGGTGATATGCAGCTGATCAGTGAGGCCTATAACCTGATGAAGAATCTCCTGGGGATGAGTGCCGATGAGATGCACGATGTTTTCAGGGAGTGGAACGAAGGGGAGCTGGATAGTTACCTGATTGAGATTACCAGGGATATTCTGGGATATCGCGATGAGGATGGAGAACCACTGGTAGAGAAGATTCTTGATACAGCCGGACAGAAAGGGACCGGGAAGTGGACCGGTATCGAGGCGCTGGACCTGGGAATTCCCCTGACCCTGATCGGGGAGTCTGTATTCGCCAGGTGCCTCTCGGCCATCAAGGAGGAGCGGGTGGAGGCTTCAAGGGTCCTGTCGGGACCGGTTCCCTCATTCGGGGGCGACAGGGCGATGTTTATCAATGATATCAAGAGTGCACTCTACGCCTCTAAGATTGTCTCCTATGCCCAGGGATATACTCTGATGCGTGAGGCGGCAAAGGAGTATGGTTGGGAGCTGAACTATGGCGGAATTGCCCTGCTCTGGAGAGGTGGTTGTATCATCAGGTCGGTTTTCCTGAGTAAAATCAAGGATGCATTTGATCAGAATCCTGCCCTTCCCAACCTGCTGCTGAATCCCTTCTTCAAGGAGAAGGTTGAAGTTGCCCAGGAAGGATGGCGCAAGGTGGTAGCCACGGCACTGGTGAACGGAATTCCTGTTCCGGCATTCACCACGGCACTAAACTATTTTGACGGCTACCGTTCAGAACGCCTTCCGGCCAATATGCTGCAGGCGCAGCGCGACTACTTCGGAGCGCATACCTATGAGCGTGTGGATAAACCACGGGGTGAGTTCTTCCATACCAACTGGACCGGCAGGGGTGGAGATACCAGCTCCTCTACCTATAGTATTTAATTACTTTTCCCGTGAGGAAGAAAAGAGGCGCTGATTATGGTGCCTCTTTTTTATATGAGAGCTCTTGTTGATACCAGCAATCGAACTCGTCAATTCGCTTCAGGTATTTCACCAGCTCTTCATTGATCGATTTCCACTCTTCAGACGCTATTTCCCAAATTTTTCTATCCTGCTGCAAAAAATCCATTTTATCTTTTCCAAAAGACCAGCTAATATAGAGAGGTTGTTCGTACCCGATCTTAGCCTCTCCAACCATAGAGGCATCCTCATAGCCTTTTTCTTTAAGCACTGTGTTCGCCTTTCTTAGCAGCTCCTCCATCTTCTTTTCACTACCTTTTTTAATATAGAGTTCCTGCCACTTGCAGTATTTCAGATCTTCTTCATTCAGTCGGGGAGTCTCCGGTTCATGGGAAAGATCCAGGCGTGTGACCATCACTTTGGAAACCTGTGATTCAATGCAAGCCTGGAATCTTTCAAAATTCTCTTCGCCAAACTTTTCCACAATGCCATCCCATGCATCTTCAATCTTTTTTATATCATTCAGCTCCTCAATGGGATACCAGAGGCAATAAGTGAAGTAATTTTTGCTCCATACCTCGTACTGATACGGGAAATTTTCCTCTTTGCAGAGTTTGAGCAGATCCATGCTAACTTCAACATACTGATCCACCATATCAGGTTTAACTACCTCTTCATCCACCATCCACAGTTGTTCTTTTTTCTCCTGTGCAGCTACATTCAGGGCAAATAGCCCTGCCAGCATCAGCACCGGAACCAATGTGATTAACTTTTTCATGAGCTTGATTTTTTAGGATTTACGAAGGCAAGTTATGAAATAGTACAGTGCCATGCATAAAAACGGGGAGCCGTTTTAGCTCCCCGTTCAAAGTTCAAATATTTTTTGATTGGTATCTGCGCAGCAGTTATCCATTGAAACCACCCAAACGGGTATAGTTGTTCTGTGCGTTGATATAGAATGCTTTGTATTTGATATAATGGTTTCCTTTTTTGAATTCCCAGTGCACATTCTTGGCTTTGAAAATCTTTCCGATACATGCTTCAAAGATCATGGTATAGGAGATTCCGGTGATCTGTTCAGCTTCCAGTATGCTTTTGAATTCCACACTCCTGTCTGCGAAATGTCCGACTACAGGAAGGGAGTATTTCTTCTGGGCTCTTTTTTTCCTGGCTCCTTCATTTAGGATAGGAGTTTTTCTGACTTCAGCTAGTTCATCCAACATTTAACCAGTTTTATCTCTAATACGTAAATGTATATCAAAATGTTATGTCTGTGGTAAAATTAAGAAAAAAAATAGAACCTGAACAGTGAGGTTTTATTAACAAATAGTGTATTTTTAACACGCCCTGAAATGACATAATCTAATGAAGACCCTCATTGCATACTCAACTACCCTTGGTTGTACCGAGCAGTGTGCCTCTAAACTGAAAGACGATCTTGGTGAAGGGGTGGAGATGGTCCGCATCTCACGCCGCAGAAGGTACAACCTGCAACAGCATGATACCATTATCGTAGGAGGTTCTATCCATGAAGGAATGATTCAGCGATCGGTGCATAAATTTTGCGAGAGCAATCTTGAGGTTCTGATGCAGAAGCAGGTGGGTCTCTTTGTCTGCTGCATGGATCCCGATGCCAATGAGCAGGAACTTATCGATCGTGCTTTCCCTGCACAGCTGGTGGAACATGCGTTGGCCAGCGGGTTCTTCGGTGGGGAGTTAAATATTAAGAAGATGAACCTGCTTCAGAAGATCATGACACGGAAGGCTGCCCGCCTGCAGAAGGAGCCCGATATTGATTTTCAGAGTATTCTTCAGTTTGCCAGGACGATCCACGAACTGGGATCAGACGATAATATCAATGGTCCCATCGTACACATGTGATACGGGTCCGGTAAGGTAGATATGGGTAAAGTGCTGGTGACCCTGCGCCTTAAATGAAACATTCAACTGACCTCCCCTTGTCTCCACCTGGTATGATAAAATGTCAGACCTGAAGTGAAAACTGGCCATTATGGCAGCTGCAGCAACACCGGTTCCACAAGACCAGGTTTCTCTCTCCACACCGCGTTCAAAGGTTCTGACCGCAATCTGCCCTGAGCCAGATTCCGGTTCCAGAAAATTGACATTTACGCCACCTGAACCAAACCTCTCCTGGTGCCTGATCTCCGCTCCTTCACGCTCCACATCGATCTCCTTCAGGTTCTTTACCAGTTTCACAAAATGGGGAGAACCTGTGTTGAGCAGGTAACCATCCTCCAACCGTTCGATTCCTGATACATCAACCAGTTTCAGGCGCACCTCGCTGTTGGGTAGAATGGAGGCAGTGTGTGCGCCGTCAATGCCATCAAAAGTGGCTTCCGTGCTCACAATCCCCAGTTGTCGGGCAAAGGCTGCGATACAGCGTCCACCATTCCCGCACATGGTACCCTCTCTTCCATCTGCATTGAAGTAACGCATGGTAAAGTCGAACCCTCTGCTCTCCTCCAGGATGATCAATCCATCTCCTCCCACTCCAAACCTGCGGTCACAGAGCCGGTTGATCAGATCGGTATGGAAAAACGAGCTCTCCAGATCCCTTCCGTCGATCATAACGAAATCATTTCCAGTACCATGATATTTTGAAAAGTGAACAAGCATACAGGGTCGCGCGTTAAAAAAGGTTAAAAGGGGAGGGGATTACCAATTTTTTTTCAATTCAAGTTGTTATCATAGTAAATTGCCTTATTAAAGGCACGGAATTTGATTATAGAATTCAGCATTAACAAAGGTATTAATTAAAAGTATAGAAAGATGAAAGCAAGGAGATTCCTGGGTCTATTTGTGGTAGCAGTTTTGGGTGCAATGGTTGCAGTTATTGTATATGCAAGGTTGTTTCAGCCTGAAACGGCCGTGGTTGAGGTTCCTGCTGAAAACAGGTTCCAGTATGTTAATCTCCCTGGAGTAGAATCTGGCAGTGCACTTGATTTTACAGCGGCAGTTGAGCAGTCCATCGATGCGGTGGTTCATGTGAAGACCAAGGTGTTCAGAGAGTCCCAGGGAAATTATCTGTATGAATTCTTTTTCGGGGAGCAGCCCAATAGAGAAGCTCAGCCATTACTGGGTTTTGGAAGTGGAGTGATCATTTCCAATAAAGGTTATATAGTGACCAATAACCATGTGATTGTAGGTTCTGATGAGGTCGTGGTGGTGCTAAATAATAAACGTGAATACAATGCACGGGTGATGGGAGCAGATCCCAACACCGATCTGGCGCTGCTAAAGATAGAGGCAGAAGGACTCTCCCAGTTACCCTTTGGAGACTCCGATGCACTCCGTCTGGGTGAATGGGTGCTAGCCATCGGGAACCCCTATAACCTTACCAGTACGGTAACAGCGGGAATTGTCAGTGCCAAGGCAAGGAACCTGCATTTCCACCGTACACAGGAGTTTAGCATTGAGTCCTTTATTCAGACCGATGCTGCTGTGAACCCAGGGAACAGCGGTGGAGCCCTGATCAACACCAGGGGTGAACTGGTGGGGATCAATACGGCCATTGCATCCCTTAACGGTGCTTTTGTTGGTTATTCGTTTGCAATCCCGGTGACCATTGTGGAGAAAGTAGTAAAAGACCTTATCGAATATGGTGAAGTTCAGCGGGCAATTCTGGGTGTTGAGATCGCAGATGTGACTGCTGAGCTGGCCCAGGAGGAGCGCATCGATGAGATCGAAGGAGTATACGTGGTCAGGGTTCGAGACGACGGAGCTGCCAGACAGGCCGGCATCAGGGAGAAGGATATTATTATCTCCATAGATGATACCAGGGTAAATAGCGCTGCAGAGTTGCAGGAGGTGGTCTCCAGGTACAGGCCGGGGCAGAAGGTGAAGGTTGTTATTAAAAGGGATGGTAAGTTGAAACAATTTGACCTGGTATTGCGTAACCTTGAGGGCAGCACAGAAATAGTAAAGAAAGATGATGTGATGGAGCTGCTGGGTGCCAGCTTTGAACCGCTATCTGAGCGGGAGAAGCAGAAACTTGGTATACGCAATGGACTCAAAGTAAAATCTGTCAGGAAAGGAAAATTTATGAAGGTGGGAATTCGGGAGGGATTTGTGCTTACCAATGTAAACAAAAAGCCTGTTGACAGTGTTAATGATATTACAGCAATTCTTAAAGATTCGGAAGGAGGAGTTATTATTGAAGGTGTGGACCGTAATGGTTCAAGGTCTTATTATGCCTTTGGCATGTAGAATCTCCCTAAGTTACATTAAGATTATCCTTATTTAAATTGACTAAAGATAAATAAGCAGGTACATTTGCAAAGATTTTTTATCTATTCATTTGATTTGAGAAGTAGTACATGAGACAGTTAAAGATCACAAAATCCATTACCAACAGGGAAAGTGCTTCATTAGACAAGTATTTGCAGGAGATTGGTAAGGAAGAGTTGATCACTGTTGAGGAAGAGGTTGAATTAGCTCAACGGATCAAAAAGGGCGACCGGGCTGCCCTTGAAAAACTCACCCGGGCAAATCTGAGGTTTGTCGTTTCAGTTGCCAAGCAGTATCAAAACCAGGGGTTAAGTTTACCCGACCTTATTAATGAAGGTAACCTGGGTTTGATCAAGGCCGCTGAAAAATTTGACGAAACCAGGGGTTTTAAATTCATCTCCTATGCCGTTTGGTGGATCAGGCAATCGATCCTTCAGGCACTGGCTGAACAATCGAGGATCGTTCGTCTTCCACTGAACCAGGTTGGTTCACTGAACAAGATTAACAAGGCCTTCTCGAAATTTGAGCAGGAGAATGAAAGAACCCCCACCCCGGAGGAGCTCGCTGAGGCGTTGGACCTTCCCAAGGAGAAAGTGGCTGACACACTCCGAGTTTCGGGAAGGCATGTATCCGTTGATGCACCCTTTGTCGATGGTGAAGACAACAGTCTGCTGGATGTTTTGGTAAATAATGATTCGCCCAATGCAGACAACACACTTATTAACGAATCCCTCTCCAGGGAGGTGGACCGGGCCTTGGCCACGCTCACCGA
>JAGLTY010000011.1 GCA_023135025.1 Bacteroidales bacterium
TACCGGCGATGTGGGTCACCTGGAGGATGGAAAATTCCTGATGATAACCGACCGGAAGAAGGAAATATTCAAGCTCTCCAGCGGTAAATTTGTGGCCCCACAGCCCATTGAGAACCGGATCAAGGAGTCCTCGTTCATTGACCAGGTGATGGTGGTGGGTGAGCATGAAAAATTTGCCAGCGCCCTGCTGGTTCCCGATTTCAATTACCTGAAGGAGTGGTGTGTCACCAACAACATCAAAAACGGGAAGAAGCGTGAAGAGCTGATTGTCATACCGGAGGTGGTTACGGTAATGAACGAAGAGATCTCAAGGATCAACCAGGGCCTGATGGATTGGGAGCAGATCAAAAGGTTCCGCATGGTTCATGAAGACTGGTCACCCACCACCGGTGAACTCTCTGCCAGCCTGAAACTCAAACGCAAGGTGGTGGCCGACCGCTACAGCAAACTGCTCGATTCTATCTATAACAAAGCTTCATGACGATACAGGAGGTACAAGATAAACGTTCGCAGAAAGAATTTTTAGAGGTCCCCCGTATCATCTACCGGGACGATGACACCTGGGTTTGTCCTTTCGATAAAGAGATTGAATCGATCTTCGATCCAAAGAAAAATATCTATTTCGAACATGGCGAGGTAACCAGGTGGCTGCTCTTTGATGACCTGCAGCAACTGATTGGCCGGGTGGCCGCCTTTATCGACCGCAACAGCTGTGAGAAGCATGACCAGCCCACCGGCGGAATGGGATTCTTCGAATGCATCCACAACCAGGAGGCTGCCAACCTGCTTTTTGATACCGCCAGGGAGTGGCTGAAATCGAGGGACATGGAGGCCATGGACGGACCGGTCAACTTTGGCGAGACCGATAAGTACTGGGGGTTGCTGGTGGATGGTTTTACCCACCCCTCCTACGAGATCGCCTATAACCACCCCTATTACCAGGAGCTGTTTGAATCCTATGGTTTTCAAACCTATTTCAGGCAGGAGGGCTTTCACCTGGATGTGACCGAACCCCTGCCCCCCAGGTTTGAGCGTATCGCCCAGCGGGTTGCCTCCAATCCCGAGTATGTGTTTAAACATTTCAGGCGGAAAGAGGCCGACTGGTTTATTAAGGATTTTGTGACGGTATTTAATGAGGCCTGGGCCTCTTTCAAGGAAAATTTCGAACCCCTTGAGGTCTCCTATATTAAGAAGACTCTGAAAAAGGCGAAGGCGATCATCGACGAAGAGTTTATCTGGATCGCCTATAGCAAAGGCAAACCTATCGCCATCTACCTGATGTACCCCGATGTGAACCTGATCCTGAAGCACCTGAACGGCAGACTCAACCTGCCTGCCATGCTGAAGTTCCTCTACCTGAAAAGAAAGAGGACCATGACCCGGGCACGCGGCGTGCTGATGGGTGTGATCCCCGCTTACCAGAGCCGGGGGATTGAGGCAGGTATCATCCTCAACCTGGTCAGGGTCTTTGAGAGAAAACCCCATTATACCGAGATTGAATTTTCATGGGTGGGCGATTTCAATCCCAAGATGCGGAAGATATTTCTGTCCGTAGGGTGCAAATCGGTGAAACACTATATTACCTATCGTTACCTGTTCGACCGGAACGCTGAATTCAAAAGGTATCCCATTCCGGGTGATGATGAGAAATGAAATAATCTGATACACATGCAGTATGATGTTATCATAATAGGAGCCGGGCTCGGAGGGTTGACTGCCGGGGCCAAGCTGGCTAAAGAGGGGAAAAGTGTGCTTTTACTGGAACAGCATGACCGGCCGGGTGGTTGTGCCACCACCTTCAAGCGTAAAGATTTTACCATGGAGGTAGGGCTTCACGAGATGGACGGACTGCATCCGGGCGATATAAAGAACCGGGTCTTTGCCGACCTCGGAATCTCCGACAGGGTGGAGTTCCTCCAGGTTCCCGAGTTCTACCGGTTTATCAATGACCGGTACGACCTGGTGGTTCCCCACGATCCGGAAGAGGCCAAAGCGATCCTGAAGAGCAGTTTCCCGGACCAGGAGAAGGGAATTGACGACTACTTCTACCATGTGCTTAATGCCAAACGGGTGATGGTCGCCCACCGGAACGAGCCTGATAAAAGTGTGGGTGCTTTTCTGGATGAGATCATCTCCAACGAGGATCTGAAACTGGTGCTGCTGGGAAATCTGGGCTATTTTCATGACGATCCCTATACCCTCTCCTGGATCTACTACCTCACTGCCCAAGGGAGCTATTATGGCGGCCGTGCCAACTTTATCAAAGGGGGATCCCAGCAACTCTCCAATGCCCTGAGCAATATCATTACCGAAAATGGCGGTACCGTCAAACTAAACCATCTGGCTACCTCCATCGACTATAAAGGAGGAAAACCGGTGGGTGTCACCTGTCAAAAAACAAGGGACAAAGAGAAAGAAAAGCTCTCCGACAGTGCCACCCATATCATCGCCAATGCTGCTGTTCCCAACCTGGCAGAGACACTGCTCTCAAAACAGGATGGAAAAAAACTGGCCGACACCATAACCAGAAATAAAATTGGGGCCTCCCTGCTCACCGTCTATTATGGATTTAAGAAATCTTTGAAGGAGGTGGGCAACAGGCACTACTCCACCTTTATCTATGATGGTACGGTGGGGTCCCAGAAAGATATCCTGGCAAACAACCACAGTGATTTTAGCACCCGCAGTTTCACATTTGTGGACTACAGCCAGGTGGATGCAGATCTGGCTCCCGGGGGTAAAAGTGTGGGAGCGGTCTGTGCTGTGGATTACCCCGAAGATTGGGAGAATCTGGAGCGGGACGAATACAACCGTATGAAAGCCGATGTGGCCGATATCATCACCAGTCGCTGCGAGAAGATCATTCCCGGTTTCCGCGATGCAGTAGAATATGTGGAGGTGGCCACCTCCCTGAGTGTCAAAAGATTTACCCGGAACCCGGAAGGGGCCGTATACGGATTTGCTCAAAATCCCGGCAAATCCACCGAATACCTCTCTGCTCTCCCCGAGAACATTCATATTGCATCGGCATGGGGAAAATTTGGTGGCGGTTTCTCAGGTTCGATCTTAAGCGGCTATATGACTGCCATGGATCTGCTTCGTAAGTTCTAAAGGGAAATATGGATCAATAGCTGCTGGGAGTGGTACAATCCATCGCCTGGCAACCAGTGAAGGCTCCAGCCAATTTTCGAGGTAATGCGTGGATTGCGAAAAGGATCAATGTAAAAATCAAACCTTCCATAGTCGCCGTGACTATAGAGCCGGTCGCCATAGAGTAGCGGCGATGGATCGCCCTGGTACCACGATTCACTGACTCCGAACATCCCTTTCCGTATATCCAGCTGGGTCAGCCAGCCCTGGCCCCACACACTCTCAGCCGGTCGATCACGCTGATAAGTGGAGACCCATCCACTTGAAAAATCAAACTGATCGAGTCCAAACCGGTCCGACAGATCCACTCCCAGCATCGCCACCAGGGAACCGTCGTCCCTGAGCTTATTTAAATCATCCGATGCCGTGGTGCGGGCCAGGTGATAACGTGTGGCAATAGTGGAGAGGTAAAATTCTCCGGCTACAAGCGTGGCATCAAAACCGGCCAGGATCGACTCCCTGATCTCCTCGGTCTCCCTGCCGGTCCAGTCCACCCAGCCATGTACGGTACCCCAACTCCATGTGTAACGAATCGAAGCGCCCTCCATGTTTGGGCGATAGTAGTCGAGGGAATCGGTAAGCAGAATCAGTGGATAGTCCATTCGCTCCTTTCGGGGGAACGATCCAAGAAAAAGATCGAGCTGGTCCGACTGGTAGCTGTAGTAGAGATCGATCTGTGGGGTCACTCCCAGAAGTGATCCGCCAAATTCATACATGTAGTTGATACCAGCATAAATATGGTGCTTCGAATTAAATGAGATATAGGCACCTGGATTGATCCTCACTCCAAATATGGTCTGCGGATACCCGTAATCTGTAAAGTACTCCCTGTTATCGAAGATCTGCTCAAACCCCAGGTAAAAGCTGGGCTTTTGAGCCAATCCTGGAAGAAGACAAACAAACAGTAAAGTGATCTGGAAAAAGCTTCTTTTCATGGGCTACTTTTTACTTCAGGAGAGCTCTTTCAGTGCACGCTCCATCCGGTCGAGGTAGTCATCGATTTGTGCCTCAGACTCAAAACCTACTATCATCATATCCACGCTGCCCAGTCCCAGCACAAACCTGAGCGCCTTATCCATCTTCTCACTTTCGTTCCGGAGATCACCGTTCCCAACCAGCTTCATACCGATCACCCCCCTGCCAGAACTGTGCATCTGGTGAATCACCCCAACCACCTCGGCAGGATCGTGCCGGTCCATAGCAATCCCGAATGGATTGATCCGGGCATGAAGTACATCCACCCATGGATCATTCACCCCGGCGATCATCGCCTCCAGCGAGTGTACAGAGGTGCCATGGGCCCTGATAACTCCTTTCACCTTCAGATCCTCCAGTATATCCATCTGTCTCCGCTCATGATCGGTCCACTCCGCATCGACCATGCAGTGTAGCTGAACCACATCGATATAGTCGGTATTCAGCTCCTTGCGAAAACGATCCACCACGATATTGGCATCGGGACGCTCCGGCTCCGGAATACCCCCTTCCCGGGTCCAGATCTTAGAGGTGAGCACAATCTCCTCCCGTTCCATTCCTTTCAGCGCCTCGGCCACCAGACCGTGTGTGCCATAGGTGTCGGCACTGTCAAACATCCGGATTCCACGATCGTATGCATAACGAAGGGTGGCGATGCTTTTGGCTCTATCCTGCCGGGTCAGAAATGAGCTGCGGTTTCCGCCACTGATCCCGGTACCCACACCGAGCAGTGTAGGTTTAATCCCCGTTTTTCCCAGTACCACCCGCTGCAGCGGATCCACAGAGGTAAACCTCCCTGTGGCGCCGTACAATGGATTATGAAACATCAGGTGGGCGGTCCCCAGCGAAAGGGCACCCAGAAATTTGCGACGATTCAGATCCAACTTTCCCATAAGGTTACCATTTAAGTTTACCTACTTTGCGGGAAACCACATATCCTGCGGGGTAAGGCCACATTCACCAATGATTCCGATGGCGTAATCCATTCTTCCCAGGTCGTTGGCTCCCCCGTTGTTGGTCCCAAAAGTGAATTTCACCCCTGCCTCTTTGGCCTTTTTAATAAAGGTTGCGCTGGGTATGCGGTTCCGGTTATTGATCTCCAGGGCCACACCACTTTCAGCAAGTGCCTTCACCACCTGGTCGATGCGATCATCGGTCCACAGTGCATCATACTGGTCGGCAATATCGGCCGGCAGATAGGTGGGGTTCACATAGATATCGATAGGTTCTGTGGAGACAATCTTTACGATTCGGGCCGTCAGCTGATCCATGAAATCCTGGGGATCTCCAATCTCGGTCTCCTCCGGGATCCACAATCGCATCCGCTTGCCATTGTCGTTGGTCCAGGTCATGGCATCGGTAAAGACATAGTCGAACCGGTCTCGGCTCTCCTTGCTAAATAGCTCCAGCCACTCCCTGCCCTCGGCCTGCATAGCATGCCATGCAAACGGGATGGGTTCAAATGCATCCAGGTATACCTTCAGCTCCTCTTCGGTCTCAAATCCCATTTTGAGTCCGCAATTGACAGCAATGCCATATGTAAATCCATAGGAGCGGGCATGTGCCAAGGCCTCCTCACGGGTAATGCCTCCCTTCAGGTGGGTATGAAAATCGATGAGCGGGAAATTCTGACTGGAGAGATCGACGATCTTCTTCTCAAACTCCAGGTCCACCGGTGGTGTTCCGGGAGTAGGCAGATCATCAGCCAGAGGCTTCACCTTGATATTCTTATAGGCAACCACGCTACCCGGATCGTGGCACTGGAAAGCGAAGGTTCCCGATGACAGGAGCCTGCCTGCAAAGCTTTCGGGCCGATAGACTTCATCCGGTTCGGTATACTCGGCTGACAGCTCTCCATTGATAAAGGTCTGAATGGTTTTTCCCTCCACTTTGATGCGGTAGTTGAACCACTCATTATCGGCTGTTACCGATTTCCACACATTGCGAATGGCATAGATACTTCCGGTCATCTTATGCTCCACATAGTCGCCCGAACCGCTGGAATTGAGTACCTGACATTCATAACCGTCATAGGGCCACCCCTCCTCCTGGAATTTTGTATGGATATAGATGCCTGAATTAGCTTCCGGTTTGGTCTTAACATCGACGCTGAATTCGAAGTTTTTGAAGTTGTGATCCAGGGCATCGCCGGTATAGAAAAGATGGGAACGCTCACCGGCTGTCACAATGGCTCCCTCCTCTATTTTCCAGGAGTCTGTATGCTCCGAGGCGGTCCATCCTTCAAGGGTTTCTCCATCGAACAGCGTAATCCATTCGTCACTAACAGAAGTACAAGCACTTAATGCCATTGCAATAACTGCAATGGTCATGATTTTAATATTTTTCATGGGATATGTTTTGGTTTGCTTTTCAATCCGCCATAAAAATAGTATAAAAAAAGTTATAATGTTGAGAACCATATCAACACCTGTTTTCTGTTCCGCTGGAAAATTGTACATTGAGCGCTTTATAAGCTAAACCCAGAGACAATGACTTTAGACAGACGAAGTTTTATTAAAACTGGCGGTGCGGCAGTGGCAGGAACCATGGTGTTACCTCCGCTCTTAAAATCTTGCCAGAATATTCAAATCTCACCTGATGTGAAAAGCTATTTAGACCATTTTGAAGTGACTCCCGAGATGTTGCAGAAAGTGATTGCCGAAGCGATGTCAAAGGGAGGCGACTACGCGGATCTCTTTTTCGAACATACCATCTCAAACAGCCTGGGGTTGGAAGATGGTAAGGTGAACAGTGCACACTCTAACGTCGATTACGGCGTAGGGATCAGGGTGCTGAAGGGCGACCAGACAGGTTTTGCCTATACCGAATCCACCAGTCTGCAGGATATGCTGAAGGTGGCAAAGACAGCTGCCAACATAGCAAACGATCCTGTCACTTTCAAGCATAGCGACCTCATAGAGAAAACGATCCCCAACTACTACAAGGTCTCTCAGAAATGGGAAAATTCTACCATTGAGGAGAAGATCCCTTTTGTACAGAAGGTAAACGACCGGCTGTATGAACTGGACGAAAAGGTGACCAAGGCCAGGGTATTCCAGAGGGATGAATCCTCCTATGTGATGTTTTATAGCTCGGAGGGGCTGCTCACCTGTGACTACCGTCCCATGGCCACACTCGGTGTGGTATGTGTGATGGAAAAGGATGGAAAGATTGAGAATGATTACAGTGCACGGTCGATGCGTATGGGTTTTGAGTTTATGGACGACAATGTGGTAGAGGAGCTGGCCCAGGAAGCCGTGAAAAAAACCAATTTCCTGTTTGGTGCCGGGAAACCCAAAGCCGGTGAATTGCCGGTAGTGCTGGGTGCCGGGGGATCAGGAATTCTGCTCCATGAAGCCATGGGACATCCTTTTGAGGCCGATTTCAACCGCAAGGGAGAATCGATCTTCTCCGATAAAATGGGTAAGAGCATTGCCAAGGATTTTATCAATATCATTGAAGACGGAACCATGGAGAACAATCGTGGAGCCATCAATATCGATGATGAAGGGAACGATGTAAAGAAGGTATACCTGGTCAAAGACGGTATACTTGAGAGCTACCTGCACGACCGGATCAGTGCCAACTATTATGGCGTGGATCCTACAGGGAATGGCCGCAGGCAGTCATTCAGACATGTGCCGCTTCCCAGGATGCGGATCACCTACATGGAGAACGGTCCACACACCACCGACGATATTATCTCCAGCGTCGATTACGGTGTCTACGTAGACAATTTCACCAACGGCCAGGTGAAGATTGGTGCCGGTGATTTTACCTTCTTCGTAAAATCCGGAACCCTGATCGAGAACGGGAAACTGACCCAACCCATCAAGGATATCAATATCATCGGGAACGGACCCCAGGCGCTGGCCGATATTACCATGGCTGCAGGGGACTACCAGACTGCTACCGGTACCTGGACCTGCGGTAAAGGGGGACAATCGGTTCCGGTTGGCATGGGCCTTCCCACTGTCCTGGTGAAAAAACTCACCGTTGGAGGAACCAGTGCATAATCCTGAAAACATTTGATCATGACCAAAGACGAAAAATATAGCATTGCAAAATGGGCCATGGAACACGCCGTTAAGAACGGGGCACAGCAGGCCCGTGTATCCATATACAATAACAACAGCAGCCAGATCGAGGTAAGGGATGAGAAGATTGATAAGCTCCAGGAGTCCAACCGGAACGGCATGCAGATTAACCTCTATGTAGATAACAAGTATTCGAGTATCTCCACCAACAGAATTACCAACAGGGAGGAGCTGGGCAAATTTATCGAGGAGGCCATTGCCGGAACCCGGTACCTGGCCGAAGATGAGTTTCGTACCCTTCCCGATCCCGAACGCTATTACAAAGGTGGTGGGCCCGATCTGAAGAGCGTCGATCCCAATTTCAAATCGGTCGATCCCCAGCAAAAGGTGAAGAACGCCTTTGACCTGGAAAAAGAGGTTCTCGGTTCTGATGAGCGGATCATCTCTGTATCCACCTCCTACAGCGACGGAATGAGTGGAAGCGTGATGGTGGCCAGCAATGGGTTTGAAGGAGATTCCGAAAACTCCTACTACTCCCTGAGAGCTTCAGTCTCTGTGACCGATGGTGAGGCCCGCCCTCAGGGTTCCTGGTATGAATCCTCCATCTTTAGCGATCAGCTGATTCGAAAGGATATCGGGAAGAAGGCGCTGAAAAGAGCACTGGACCGGCTGGGACAGGAGAAAATTGCCTCTGGAAAGATGCCGATGATCGTGGAGAACAAGATGGCCGGAAGGGCCCTGCAACCGCTGATCTCTGCCCTTAACGGCTACGCCATCCAGCAGAAACAATCGTTCCTGATCGGGATGAAAGGAGAGAAGATAGGTTCCGGTTTGATGACCATCATCGATGACCCGTTTATTATATCGGGACGCGGCTCCAGGTTGTTTGACGGTGAGGGTATGGCTACCGAAAAACGGGCCGTGGTTGAAAATGGCATCCTGAAAACCTACTATATCGACACCTACTATGGCAAAAAGCTGGAGATGGAGGCCACCTCCGGAGGTACCACCAACCTGCTGTTCAAACCGGGTGAGAAGGATCTGGAAGGGTTGCTGGCCGATATCGACCGGGGTATCCTGGTCACCGGCTTCAACGGCGGTAACAACAACGGTGCCACCGGCGATTTCTCTTACGGAATCGAGGGGTTCCTGGTAGAAAAAGGGAAACTGATCAAGCCCGTAGCTGAGATGAACATCACAGGCAATTTCAAACAGTTATGGAAGGATCTGGTTGCAGTGGGCAGCGATGTGGATCCCAGCCGGTCGTGGCGACTGCCCTCGCTGGTGTTTGACAACGTGGAGTTTAGCGGAATTTAAGGATGTCCTACTCTATCCTGAGGGATATTTTATAAGCAAACTGGCATTTTTTTAGCGACGCTAAATAAGCACTTTGCGGTAAAATATACCCAGGAGAGAAAACGGTTATTCTTCTAATTCCCGGAGAGATAGAGACCCACCTCTGAAATCAGGGGTGGGTTTTTTGATGCTTCGATAACCACCCTTAACCTCGAGGTGGTAACCGGCTCCACCTGCAGGATCCGTTTGTACCCGATGGTGGTTGCTTCGGCAATTTTGGTCCACTCTCCCTCGCCGGTCTCCGCCTCCACACGAAAACAGCTGATCCGCTGACCCTTTTCAATGGTCTCTCCCAGTACAATATGGTCAAATCTCTTTGGTCCGCCCAGTTCAACAATAATCTCCACCAGATTATCCTTTGACTTTTGCCGTAGCAGAGATGCTCCTTCCGCCAGGTCCTCGGCAAAAACGGCATCAATATTCGCCTTGAACCCCTCCAGGTTGGCCACATCGGTCTCATGTATCAGTCCACGCCGGTCGGGAGGCAGGTTCAACAGCAACACCCCGTTACGTCCCACCGACTTGTAGTAGATCTCCATCAGTTGTTCAGGCGTTTTGACCAGGCTGTCCTCCGAAGCATGGTAGAACCAGCCCGGACGTATGGAGACATCGCACTGACCAATGATCCAGCTGTTTCCATCGGGATCCCCCCTGTTAAGGTATTTTGAATCGGAGGCACCTATAACCAGCTTTTCATTGTCGATGACCGACCAGAAAGTCTCGCCGGCATGTCCATGTTCATTCCCCACCCAGCGGATATCGGGGCCTGCATCTGAGAAGATCTTGATTCCAGGCTGCAGCTCCTTTACCAGGGCGATGGTGGTGGGCCAGTCATAGTAGGTCTCTCTGTCAATTCTCCTTATTTCATTGGCACCACCGTAATAGCCATCACCCCCGTTGGCACCATCGAACCAGATCTCATTGATCTCTCCGTAATTGGTCAATAGCTCCCTGAGCTGATTCCGGTAGTAGGTAATATACTCAGGGTTGCCGTAATCTTTGTGGTTGCGGTCCCACGGCGATAGGTAGAGTCCCACTTTTAATCCATGTTTCCGGCAGGCATCCACAAACTCCTGTACCAGGTCCCCCTGACCATCGCGAAAGGGACTGTTCTTTACACTGTGTTCGGTATAAGTGCTGGGCCAGAGACAAAAACCATCATGGTGCTTGGCTGTCAGTATAAGCTGCTTCAATCCACCCGCCTTTGCTGCTTTTACCCACTGTTCGGCATCCAGTTGTGTGGGATTGAAAATGGCCGGATCCTCATCTCCGTATCCCCACTCCTTGTCTGTAAAAGTGTTTACAGTGAAATGGATAAAACCCACCATCTCCATCTGCTGGTAAGCCACCTGTTCGGCCGAAGGAAGCACCTGGATTGTCTCTGTTTTACATGCCAATAGCAGCAAAGCCAAAACCGGAAATATCAAATATTTTTTCACCATATCAGATACTGGGCTGAGCCTCCAGTCTCCTGATCTCCTCTGCCGCTTTTGGACCGATCTGAAGGGCAAATTTTCTTGGCCACGGATTGCGGGCCGACCGTTCCATGATCACCCCGGGAGGCGGCAAACAGATAAAATTGGAGTTTTTCCAGATGATCTTCTTCTCCACCACCTTTCCAGTAATGAGATCCATGGCCTCCTTTTCGGAAAACAACAGCAGGCTGGATATGACATCCGGACCAAGCAGAATAATGGCTTTTGGATTAGCAATCTCGATCTCCTGCCGAATCCATGACAGGCTTTTGTTGGCATATTCGCTATAGAGTGCTCTGTTTGCTTTAATCTCCTTCCCTAGCCGGCGGTATTTCTTCACATGATCATCATCAAACAGGAACACCTTCACCAGACTGGTCAGCCAGCAATGCTCCCTGGAAATCTCCAGTGTATCCAGGATCACTTCGCTCAGTTCCTGCCCGGTATAGGAGCTGCGCACCCGGTTTCCATCATAATAGGGCTCTATGGAAAAGGGCGCTGTCGCATTAAATAGAGGAACATCCGGAATACCATCCACAAAATAGACCTTGGCCGCCGGCTGCGGACCAATCACCATAATCTTACCTATGGCCGTCTCAATGGGTAGTACCGTTTGAACCGGATTACCATACAGGAAGGAGGTTTCTTCTGGAAAATTAATGCTCTTCAGATACTCCCTGGAGCATTTCTTCTGATATTGTTGAATTGTCATGGGTATGGTTTCGATAAAATTCCAACAACAAATTACAACATATTTTTATAAAACACAGACCTCCCGATCATCTAATTCACTTAAGGAACTGCAGGTTTAAAACAGAATCCTCCCGGCGCAATTCCTGTCCGGAATGTATCGACCGGTACTCCTTCCGAAGTAAATCTGTATACCATCCCCCTCTGCACAAAGTCGATGGCATCGGCCACATAGACCTCCGAGCTTACCGGGTCCACATCCAGACCATAAAACCCGGTCACCATGGTTCCTTCATAGGGGCTCTCAATCAACACCTCCGGATCGGTGGCACCATTCACCGCATACCGGTAAACATCCCCGTTGATAAAATAAAGCGTATCGCCCCCTCCGTTGATCTTTAATTCCGTTGGCATCTCTCCCGAAGAGAACCTGTGAACAATCTCCGCCTCTGTCGATCCGGCCCCGATCTTTAAAAGTCCAGGGGGCTCAGTTCCGTAAGGGCTCCCTTCAACTCCCCCGTCACAGAGCACCCACAGGGTTTGGTGTCTGTCCAGCACCATGGAGTTGGGTTGTTTTAATACCTCAATGGAGTCGACCACCCGGTCCGTCTCCGCATCGATCACCAGCACCTGGTTATCGTAACTCCAGCAGTTGGTATAGACAAACCTGTCGTATTGCAGCATCTGCTCTGTGGAGTGCTGATAGAAATTGCTGTTGCTGTTGCTTACAGGAATTGCCCCGGTCACCTCCATAGTGGCCGGATTCACCACGGCAATGGACCTGGCATAAAGATCGGTCACATAGGCCTTGGTCTCACTTATAAAATGAATATACCTGGGAGAGGTGAGTCCCGTGATTTTCCCCTTCATCTCAAAGGTCCGGGTATTGAAAATATAGATCCTCCCGCTGTTATTGACCACCACATAGCCCAGGCTGTCGCGAATGGTCATTGAGTGGGCCACATCGCCCAGCGGTATGGCGTTGGTATTAAAAAAAACATCATCGTAAACCTCCCTTGTCTCCGGGTCATAATAGGTCAGAGAAGCGTTCCCATACATGAAATTTCCCTCATTGGTTACAAAGATCCCGTTGAAAGGAATGTCGTAAACGGGCCGTTCAAAATCCCACAGCTGATCATCTTTCATACATCCTGTGAGGAAGATAAGAGAGGGTAACAATATGTATATCAATTTCCTGATCAAAACAATATCAGATTTGGATCTTGAAAACAAGCTGCCAGTTTCTTCCCGGCATGGGCCGATAGAGTATAGTATGATAGGGCTCGTTAAAGAGATTATTCACCTTCACCTCCAGTGAGAGGTCCAGTCGTTTCAGACGGAACGAGCTCCCTGCCGAGATATCATTCATAAAATAGGGATAGAGCCGGTCGCGCCGGGTCACATCATTGCTGGAGGTAGTACACCTTTCACTATAGGCGCTGTACTGGTAAGTAAAAAAGAGATTACCCCACCCAAGGTGTGCCATCATATTCCCCGAATGAAGAGGAATGTATACCAGCTGTTTGCCATAAGATTCATCGCTCCAGACCAGTGGATCACCTTCATTAACAGCGCTGGTGTATCCATAGGTGGCTGATAGTCTATAGTTGAATTCTGAGAAGTACCCCTGGAGCTCAATGTTGCACTCCACCCCCTTTGACAGTACACGCCTGATATTGCGTGGCTCCCAGAAACCCCTGTATGAGGGAATCCAGATAATCCAGTTTTCAATATGGGAACGGTAGAGTGAAAGCTCCGTTTTCAGCAGGTGGCCAGATAACTCCTGCTGGTACGCGACTCCGCCCTCCATGGTGAATCCCTCTTCAGGCAACAGACCGGGATTACCGCCGGGCTGCCAGTAGAGGTCATTGAGCGTAGGCAGGTGATAGTTCCTTGCTATGTTCCCTTTCACTACCAGGTCCACCCCCTGTATCAACCTCACATCCATACCAAAATATGGAATAAACGGCACCCTTTTGCCATCCACCCACTCCTGCCGGAGCATCAGGTTCAGGTTCACCCTGTCATTGAAACTTTTGCGTACAGCAAACATCGTAGAGAGCTCGTTCCGATGACCCGTATAACCGGCACTGGAGACAGAATCGGCCGAACCCACCTGGTGATAATTCAGATCTATAGTGCCTTCCCAGGAGAGATCCCCTTTCGTTCCTCCGGAATAAGAGAGCGTATTGTAGAGGCTCTGTTGCCTGCTTTCCGACCAGATGGCCGGAATCAGACCCAGTCCGGGTACCCGGTTCATCTGATTGTAATCAAGTCTTTTTCCCGCATACCCGGAACGAACCATTACCTTGCCAAAATCGCCATAGTATTTCCAGTCAGCTACAAGGCGATGATCCCTGTCCACCTGGTTGTTCAGATTGGAGTTATCGGGCCCTTCGTAACTGGTGGGCTTCGGAATAGTGCGATCGGCAAACTGTCCCCAGTATTTCAATGAAACAACATGATTGCTCCCGGGCCGGTAATAGATCTCCTGTAGCAGACCATATCGCAAATAAGCAGCATGATCGTTGGTATCGATGGGATTGGTAATATCTCCTGAAACAGGATCTATTATCGCGATCCCGTGATTGATAAATGTATAGTCGTTTTTGGAATAGTTGTGGTACAAACGGGTTTTGCTCCGGATCTTGCTGTTTCCAACACCCACCTGCAGAAATTCATCAAAGGTGCTGTAGCTACCAATCCCCTGCAGATAGCCGACAGAGCTCTTTTCGTTCCATTCTGCCCGGTTGTTAATATTGATGGAACCCCCGATCCCCCCGCTCCGGTCGGCCAGTGAAGCGGACCCGTGCTTCAGATTCAGTTCATCAATAATATAGACCGGGATCAGTGAGAAATCTACCATGCCGGCCATGGGACTGTTGATATTGATCCCATTCCAGCTCACCTGTGTATGGGAAGCAGAGGTACCCCGGAAAGAGGCTGTGGCCAGTGCCCCACGCCCATGGTTCTTGATAAAAACCGAGGTGTTTTCCGATAGGAGGTCCGATAGCGAGAGGCTGACCTTATTGTGCAGTACCATGCTGTCCACATTGGTCTGTTTCATTCCTGCCTGCTCTTTCACAAAGATCTGCTCTACCGTAATGGCCACCTCCTCAATGGCATAAACAGAGTCCTGTATCCCCTGTGAATAAAGGGGAAAAACCGACAGGCCTGCAACAGCCATGATCCATACAACTCTTCCCATGCTACTGTTTCAATAATTTTAACCAACGAATAGCTGATCCCTCACCGATCTGGATCAGGTATACCCCCGGGGAGAGATCATGGATATGAATATCACCCCCGGCCAGGTAGTTCTGAACCTGCCTGACCATTTTTCCTGAGAGATCATAAAAAATGAGATTGGCCTCTTTCATGCCAGTGATATGGATGATCTCCCTGGCCGGATTGGGATAGAGGCTAAGCCGGGACAGACTTTCTCCCGCTGTCGAGAAGACCAAGAGACCCGGGGTTACCAGGGTGGAGACAGAAGCATACAGAGAGGGGACGCCAGTCACGAATGCACTCAATGTAAGCGGACCGCTCCCTGAGAGGGATAACACCTGGTTCTCATCCACCGCTGCCCACTCCTCACTGACGATCCATTGGATTGGTGGCAAGGAGACCGGCCTACCCATATGAAACAAAAACAGCTCCATCTGAATGGTGCCGGTATCAATCTCCAAAGGCAGGTCCTGAATGACCAGCAGATCGAGGTTCCCCGAAAGTCCGGGACCGGCAGCCACATCCACCACACCGGTTATCTCAGTGGAGAGCTCTCCCAGCCATCCTCCTTCATGTAAAATTCCGTTCTGAACCTTTACAAAATGGATACGATCCAGATCCACGAAATTCCCCTCCCTATCTACGGCCCAGCTAATATCAAATGCATCACCTCCCGAATTTTCCACCTCAGCCGTATAGGGATTATCCGGTACTGTATGGGATCCTGATCCCCGTATCTGGTTGTCGGCATAACCAAATGCCCTTCTGAGCGATTTATTGCCAGGAGGATGTTCTACATCAATGGCACCCTGAATCAGGGTACCGGTCAGGGTATACCCGTCGGCCGAAATAGCCGGAAATGAATCGGTCAACGGATAGTAGGGCTGGGTATGGGCGCTGTTGGCCCTAATCTTCCCGCTGTTGCCAAGGTGATCTTCCCAGGGGACATCACTGGCCTCCACACCCCCCGGATTGGTATAGGTCACCCTGTAATCCTTCAAAGTGGAGGAGAAGTAGTAATCGCTTCCTGCCAATTCGAACCAGGTGTCGTCGGGCAGACCGTTTTCATTTTTATCTTCCATCACCCAGACCATTCCGGGCTCCGACCAGTCGGTCATTGGATTCCCGAAGATGGTGAAATCGATCCCGAAAGGATTGTCTGAATCGTTCTCCACAGCTGTCTCAAAACGAAAAATCACATACCCCCCGAAAGCTCCAAGGGAGAGGGTCCCGTTCACCCCGCTCACCAGGGAGCGGGCCGACACGGGACAGCCCCAGGGCATGCTGTTGATAAACTGTCCGGGTGCCGGTCTGTACTCCATCACCCCGGTGATATACTGGGCCCCAGCCCCCACACAGGAGAGTATAAGAAGGATATATGTGAAGATCGTTCGTGCCAACACCCTACAGTTTTTGGATCATCTCCCTGATCACCCCGCTGTTGTGCCTGATCCGGACGATATAGGTACCAGCGGGCTGACTGCTGATATCGATGGTCTGACCTGGCAACAGCTGACTGTTGGTATATACCTTCGATCCGGTGATGTTATAGATGGTTACATCCAGCTTTTCCTCAGCGCTGAACCCAATGACAAACTG
>JAGLTY010000110.1 GCA_023135025.1 Bacteroidales bacterium
GAAATAGGCATCGTCAATGATGGAGTAGCTCGCCTTCAGGTTATAGGCCACCGCTTTTGAAAAACGGCCCTTCAGACCCGCGTAGCCAATTAGCTTGTAGCTTGTTGGTTTGACTGACAGGGAGGGTACAACGTAGGGATTCTCCTCCACAATCCGGCGGTATGAATTGGTCTCCAGGTAGCCGTCCACTCCGAAATAGGGCACAATCACCTCCTTCACCATATGGAACTGGAAAGAGGCCTTTGGATAGAAGTGGGGTGTAAATAGCTCGTTGCTCACCTCACCATAGGCATTGACCCCGGCAGAAAACCGCCACTGCGCCGTCCCTTTGGCAATAGAGGGATTCAACCAGAAAGTGGTGAGATTGCCTACCACCGTGTCCCAGTCGGGATAATGACCCAGGAAAGAGCCACCAAGCTCACCGGATATATCGATCACCCTCAGTTTCTTATCAAAATCAAATGCTGCCCTGGCTCCATGTTCGGCCTGATCGAACTGGTGAGTGAAATAGTAATATTCCAGGGAGCCATCATAATTGAAATGAAAAGAATCGGCATGCATGGAGTGCAGTCCGATGGAACCTTCAGCGGTGAAATAGGGTTGCACCGCATCCTCCCTGGTCAGCACGGTATCCAGTTCCGGGTCCACACCATATTGCACATAGGAGTTGTAACTGGCTCCGGCACTATAGTCAAATACAGCCTTCTTTAAAAACCGGTTGCCATAGATATCAAATTTATTCTCGCTGAATCCGGCCGGTGCCTTCAGGTCATTTTCCAGTTTGACCTTCCCATTCATGGAGTGGTGTTTCAGGTGCAGCCCGAAGGTCCCGTTCCTGGATCTTAGCTGATTGATGTTCAATTCGGCCAGCGGGGTCAGGTAGTTTCCGAAACCCAGGGTAAGCTGACTCTTATAGAGCCTCTCAAGGGGCATTTTCACCATCCTGGCAGCAATGATAGGCTCCACCCTGAACTGACTCTCATACCTTTTTGGATAGAGCTGGTAGGTGATTTCCGGAATTTCAAATTCGATCTTCTCTTCCATGCCGGGAAGCAATTCAATTTTCTCTGCACCCGACAGTGTGGGAGAATAGGGTTTTACCACCCTCACCTCTTTCTGCTGTCCCATCATTGCTATTGGTATCAGGCAAAACACCATCCATACCAGTAATCTCTCTGAATATATCCTGAACTGTTTCATTTCAGTTGGTTTCATTTTAATACTAAATACCGGTCAGCTACCGTACCGACTCCGGTTCCGGTGCAATATCACTTTCTGCCTGTTCTGTCAGCGCCGCCTTGCGCTGTTTCGCATTGGCAATGATTCCATCGTCGGCAATGGTATAGTAATCGATCAGGCTCTGCAGGGAATTGATGGCCGAAAACTCATCCCCTTTCTCAATATAGATATCCGATAGTGTCAGAAAGGCCATGCCCATCCAGTACTGATGCGGCGTATTCATCTCGATAAATTCATATACCATCTCTTCGGCCCGGTCCATCTCCCCTTTTTCAAAGAGGATCTCAATCATTAAATATTTTGACTCAGCACCCTCCTTACTATTGACCTCATGGGCCACTTTTCCATAAAAGTCAGAGGCGAAATCTATTTCATTTAACTTTTGGAATGACCTGGCAATCTTGAAATTGGCCTCCCGGATATACTCCTCCTGAATCTTATCGAGTTGAAGGACCTGCCTGGCTGCTTCAATAGTATTGGCATACTCTTGCAACTCGAAAAAGCAGCGCATCAGCCCCACCTGAGCATCAAATATATTTTTTTTCTGTTCGGCCGTCTCCAGCAGGGCCCTGTAATAATCGGCTGCCCTGTTGTAATCCTTTTCGCGGAAACTAATCTTAGAGGCAGCCTTAAGAGCCGGTACAGTAAACATGTTCCGGGGTTGCCCGATAATATAGTTCAGCGATTCAATGGCTTCGTCATTTTGCTGCAATTTTAGCTGGCAATCGGCTTTATAATAGTGGGCATTCAGAAGGAACCTCCCCCGGGGAAAGGCATCCAGGTAATCTATAAAGGCGCGCACCGTCCCCTCACAATCATCCCGCATATAGACCATCTCAGCAGCAGTATAGGAGAGTGAGTCCTGTTCACTCCGGGTAATGTCACGTCCCAGTCCCGTGACAAAAGCCAGGTATCCATCCACATTGTCATTTCGTACATAGATGTTTTTGATGCTGGTCAGTGCATTTTCTGCTTCAGCTGTGCCAGGGTAGTTGGTGGCCACCTGTTCATAGTAGGTCAACGCCTCATTATAATCACCTCCGTTATAATGAATTAATCCCAGCTGGTTCAAAGCATTATTGGTGTAACTGGAATTGGAGTGTTCTTTAACCACCCTTTTATAATAGGTCAGCGCCTGTTCCGGCTGATTCAAAACCACATAACTCCTTCCTATTTCGAATAGCGCATCGTCCACAAAAGCAGATTTTGGTTGCTCTGTAATGATCTGTCTCAGTACATCAATCTTCTCCTGGGTCCTGTCGAGCAGTCCCAGTGTAAAACCTTTCTGGAACATAGCATAATCAACATCGGCTTTCCCCGACTCAATGCTCCTGGTGTAGTACTCTATGGCCCGGGTATATTGGGTCTGAACAAAGTAGCAATCGGCCATCCTGTTATAGGCGTCTGAAATGCCGGGAGTGGACTTTCCATCCGACAGGCGCAGGAATTTACCAAACCAGTTGAGCGATTCTTCATATGACTTCTCATCGAAATAGATATAACCCAGGCTGTAGTGGCACAGGGGATACTCCCGTTGCTGATGAGCACGTTCATCTTTCAAAAACTGGTCATAGTACATCCGGGCCGTTTTCCTGTCGCCTGTGCGGTAAGCCGCTTCCCCCAGCCAGAAGTAGGTACGGGCAGCAATAACAGGATCATAACCCGCATATTGCATAGAGACCTCCAGTGCATTCACTGCCTCGCTGAATCGCAGGTTCTTATAGAGTTCCAGCCCCCGGTAAAAGGCCACCTTCTGGTAGGCCCGTTCGATATTTGCATCCTTCCTGCGAATTTTTTCAAGAGAGGTCATTGCCATGGAGTAGTTCCTTGTCCCCAGGTAGGCGGTCACCAGGTAATTGTATGCCTCATCTGTGTTATCTGCCGCAGGATAGGTTCTGATATAGAGCTCCAGTGCACGTATGGCTTCATTGAATGGATTGTAAGAGAGTTCAAATGTGACCTTGGCAAAATTAAACAGAGCGTCCTGCTGTATCTTAGGATCAAAATTCATATTGGCCGCTTTGGAGAATGCGATCAGGGCTTTTTTCTTATCGCTACTCTTCAGATAGCAGTCGCCCAGGTGATAGAGTGCACTCTGTGCAATCTCCGTATTGCGGTAACTGATCCCTTCGAAAAGCGGAAGGGCTTTCTCATACTCCTGATTGTTGTAATAGGTAAAAGCCAGCTGATAACGGTCGTGTATGGTATAGGATTTCGAATTGGAACGGTAGGTTTCCAGGTAGGGGATGGCATTCTTATACTCTTTCAGCATAAAATGGGACTCCCCGATGATCTTGGCCACCTCTCCCAGCCTTCGCTCCGACACCGAATCCATCAGCGGTGGAGCATATTCAATAACCTCTTCATACTTCTTCTGCATAAAGAGGATCTGAGAAATATAGTAGGGTGCAATCCCACTGAAAAGCGGATCGTCGTCGATCTCTCTGAATCCCTTCAGTGCAGTCTCATAGTTCCCGTCCACATAGTGAATATGGGAGTAATAATAGGTGGCCGGACCCGTGTAGGGCGTATCCCACTCCAGAATCTCATAGAAGTTAACCCTTGCATTCTCAAAATCATTTCTTCTATAGAAACTGTATCCCTTCTTGAAATAGTACTCCGGCAACTTCTCCTTTCCGATCCTGTACCGGTCCACCCGGTTGTACCATGAGATACTTTTTGCCCAGCTGTTCTTGTCATAAAAGAAGTCGGCCAGTCGAAAGGCTGCTTCGTCCACATAGGGACTCCCGGGATACTCGGAAATAAAAGTGTAAACCAGGAACTCCGAATCATCATTTCTTAGCTCCACTGCCGACATGGCCATATAGAATGAGGCTTCGGCACGTATCTCGGACCTGGAACCGGGGTGATCCTCCAGGTATTTCCCAAAGACGCTGCGTGCCGCACCATATTTTTGATTTTCATATAGCTCCAGCCCCTCCAGGTATTCCCTGTCACCATACTCGTACACTGCACTCTTCTGACTATAGGCCATCAATGAAGCCAGAAGGAATATGATAGGTGTGATTCTCTTTTTCGAACAGATCATATGTTTGAGATTAACTTGATAAAAGTACGAATATTAAAGCCTGCTCATTTGGCACCAATTCTTTTTAATTAACAGATAGATGTTAACTTTTAGTATGATTTTAATTCTTAATTTAGCCGCATAATTCAGATACTATGGCGCTGGATAATGTCATTTCCCTTGAAAATGCGGTTATTGGAGTCAATGATCATATCATACTGGAGCAGGTGAATCTTTCTATAGAGAAGGGTGAATTCGTCTATGTTATCGGCAGGGTTGGAAGCGGCAAAACCAGTCTGATCAAGACCATTAACGCCGAGTTGCCACTAAAAGAGGGAACCGGTATGGTTTCAGGATTCAGCCTGGTGAATCTGAAACGAAAAGAGATTCCCATGCTCAGAAGAAAGCTGGGAATTGTCTTCCAGGACTTCAAACTGCTGAACGACCGTACGGTGGACAGTAATCTGGAGTTTGCATTGAAAGCCACTGGCTGGAAAAACAAAACTGAGATCAACGACCGTATTGCAGAGGTCCTGGAGAAAGTTGATCTGGGATACAAAGGATACAAAATGCCACATCAGCTTTCGGGCGGCGAACAGCAACGCGTGGTGATTGCACGGGCACTCTTAAATGATCCCGAAATCATTCTTGCCGATGAGCCAACAGGTAACCTGGATCCAGCCACCTCTGCAGATATCATGAATATCCTTTGGGAGATTTCCAAAAGCGGCAGGGCGGTTATGATGGCTACCCATAACTACAACCTGATCAAGCGGTTCCCTTCAAGAACCCTGAAATGCGAGAATGAAAAACTCATCAGCGCCAATCTCTCCGAAGTTGATTTTGACAGGCTGATTCAGAATGCATAACGGTGGTTTATGGATCTGAAATCATATACCCTGGAAGAGTTGGAGCAGTACCTTCGCCCCCTCTTTTCCGATCCTGAAACCATCCTGCCGGTAAGCCCGCTGCGCCTTGACTCCTATCTGAAAAATCCAAGGGCCGAGAGATCCGATCCGGTCCTCTTTGAGATGCATCTGAAGGGTGAAATGGTAGCATACCGTACCCTGTTGCCCGACTCCTTATACGACAGAGAGGGTCATCCCCGTCGGTTTGCCTGGTTAAGTGGAAACTGGGTCAGACCCGATATGAGGCGCCGGGGAATCTCCACCCGGTTGCTTGAGATGGCCGAAGAGCAGTGGGAGGGGCGCCTGATGTATACCAACTATGCACCGGATTCCAAAGCGCTGTATGACCAAACCGGCCGGTTTAGGGTTATTGCAAACAGGGAGGGGAAACGGTTCTATCTGAGATCGGCCACTGAAGAGCTGCTGGGCAAACGGCTGGGATCCAGTAAACTTTTGCGTACGGCCGACCAGTTGATCAATCAGCTGAGGGAGTTGAGTTTGGGGAGGTTCAAATTCCAGAATCAGGTTCCATGCCATATGGAACCAATCAAGGGGTTCGATGCAAAATTATGGGAGATGGTGGACACACTTCAGCAGCAATCACTGTTCCGAAGAGACAGAGAGATATTCAGGTGGGCCCTGGAGAATCCCTGGATCACCCAGCAGGAGAGTGATCCACTTCACTATCACTTCTCCTACCGGGCCAACCGTTTCGAAAACATCATCTACCACTTCAATCACCCCAATGGAGGTAGCCATGGCATCTTATGGATGCTCCTTCACAACAATGTTCTGTCGGTACCCTATCTGTTTACCGAAAATGAAAAGCTCCACACCTGTATGACTGAAACCATTGTGCGTACCATGATCGATTACGGTTGTACACATACCACCATCCGGAATCCGGAACTCCTGCAGAATATGGAGACATTTAATAAGATATTTCTATCTGTGCGAAAGATGCCACAGCTGATCTTTGCCCACGACAACCTGGCCAGCCTGCTACCGGATCATCCTGTGATTCACGACGGAGACGGTGATGTGATGTTCACCGGGTGATCAATACCTGAGACGATTTCTTCCCAACGCTCTCTTTAACAGGTAATAGAGGTATTCTGTTTTCATAGCTTCAAACGCCGGTGTTTCGAACTGCTCCATGGGAACACGCTGGATAAATGCCGGTTTACCGGTCCGCTTCAATCCGGCACTCCCCAGCAAGGCCGTTGCAGCTTCCTCTTTCAAAAGCGTATCAATCACCTCTTCGGGTACCCCATCGCTGGTAAACGGAAAAGAGAAATAAGCCGTATTGATGCCAAACCGCTGTTGCAGATCCATAATACTGGTTCTGACCTGCTGGATCATTTCGCCTGGTTCCAGGCTGGTAAAATCAATATGATCGGACGAATGACCACCCATATCAAAGCCCCATTTAAGCAGCTCCTTCACCTCCCTGCTGTTCATGTAGACCGGTTTGGATCGCAGATAAGCAGAGAAATCCAGCTCCACCTCCCTGGCCAGCGCATCCAGCAGTGCACGCTGATCGTAACCAATCATCATGATCGATGCCTCAACCTGATCCTTCGAGATCCTCAGAAAGGCAGCTATCTTCTCCATGGCTCTGCAATCTTTTTTCACCTGGTGAACCAGCAGGCTCGCCTTATAACGGTAGAAGAGTGCCCTGTTATCGATAAACTTGTTGTTCAGAAAAAAAGTCGCCGGCACCCCCTTTTTCTTTAACAGTGGAGCAATAAACTCGTAGCACCCTTTCAATCCATCATCAAAAGTGAGCACCATGCTCCGTTTCCCCCTCTTCTCCCCTGCATGATCCAGGTACTCTTCCAGGCTAACCGGTTGGAACCACTGTAACAACTGCTCCAGATCCCTCTCAAAATCTACTGGTTT